>CAISOH010000133.1 GCA_903887005.1 uncultured Bacteroidota bacterium
ACAAGCCAGTTGCTGTTGCTGGTCCAAAGGAGCAAATTAAATAATCAGTGTATAAATCAATAAAGTTTTCCACATTTATTAATTTTATAACGCTAAATTACGACATATTTAAACATTTATCTGCGTAAGGTGAGTTATTAATACATTTGCCGGTAATGGGGCTAGTGGATCGCCATTAGAAGGCACACCCGCTACTTCATCGAAACTGGGGCAAGTAGTTTCTATTAGATTTGATGCCGCGGGGAATTTATATTGCGGTGACGATAAAACCTATAAAGTTTATTGCATAAATACGAAGGACACAATATTTACCGTTGCAGGTAATGGCACTATTGGTTTTAGCGGAGATGGTGGCCCAGCAACTGCTGCTCAGTTGAATTCCCCTGAGGGCTTGGCGGTTGATGGCTGTGGGAGCTTGTATATTTCTGATGACGGGAATTGGGAGGTCCGAAAAGTAACTTTCCCCATTATATACTATGTTCCCACTATTTCCCTTTCGGGAACAGTTACTGCAAAGGCTGGCACCACTGTTACAGTGACTGCTGTAGTTGCCAATACTGGCTCGAGCTATGCCATTCGCTGGATGAATCATGGCACTCAGTTTGCCACTACCACCGTGCCATTTGTTACTTACACTAAGGGTGCAGGCATAGATACTATTACGGCAAGAGTGGTCTCTACCGCCACATGGGGCTGCTATGACAGCTCAACATCTGCGGGGCATATGGTTACAGTAGATAAAACCGGCATTAATAATATCACTACAAGTGTTATTGCTATTTATCCTAATCCTGCACATAGTGAGCTTAATATTATTGCCGGCAATAAAATAAGTGAAGTGGCAATAAGTAATCTTATGGGACAAGTGATGTATCGTGAGGTTGCTTCGTGCCTCGCAATGACCCGTGAGATGTGGAAAATAAATATCGCAAATTTGCCTGCAGGGGTGTATGTGGTGAAGGTGACATATAGTGAGGGCGTGAAAACGATAACGAAGTTTTTGAAACAATAAAAAAATCAACTCGAGTCTTTGCGAGGAACGAAGCAATCTTAATCGATAAGTAAAAAATCAACACGGGTCTTTGCGAGGTACGAAGCAATCTTGCTCAATGATTAAAAAATTCCGTTTTTCACGTGACACGGCGTCAATCATAGCTCGGTAGTTGATGTTTATTCTTTGCGAATCTTACTCCTTGCTCCAAATCCCAATATTCCTAAAAAATAAATATTCCAATAAATTTGGAAATGTCAATAATGCTATCTATATTTGTCCCTGAATTTGTATATTATGTCAACAATTTTTAATATTATAAAATTTCAGTGCGCAAAGAATGCGCAAGGGAGCGCAAAGAATGCGCAAGGATTTGAGCACAAAATTTCATTAACTAATTGATTTTAAATATAAAACTGCGCAACAATCACAAAATAAAAAAAATCAAACTAGAATTGCGCAGTCTTTAAAATTTAGAATATTCCTTATGCATGAAAGTCGTAAAAAAGCATAATTAAATAAAATCTTATAATCTTTTAATCCTATAAATCTTAGTTCAGACAAAAAAGACCAACGTAGTGAAAACGTCCAGAAAACGTTCAGTTATTTTCGGTTACAAATCAGACAATTAATTGAAAATCAATTGAATAAGATTCGTAGAGACAAAATAAAAAATTTCTTTGAAAAACTGTACAATTGTAAATTGTGTCGAAGCCGGGCAGTCTCCTTTTTCAGGGACTTGGCGCCTTAATGTGGCACATCTCCGGACTAACAAAATGAACTAATCTACTCCGATTTCAGTATAATAACGGCCAAAGCCGGAAATATTCAGAATGATCAGTGAATTTATCCAAACCTTTGGGGGGCAATAGTTTTATTTTTATATTGCTACCGTATATTTGATGCATTGAATTACCCGGAAACTATAACATGGCTAAAAATAAACAAACAATAAAGACCAACCAGCCCCAGCCCAAAGCTCCGGCCGGGAATAAAATTACTCCAAAACCTTCGCATCCAGCATCTACGTCCGCCACTGAAAGATCGTTGATACTAATTCTAATCGCTATTGCATTTATTGTCAATATCCGCACACTTACCTTTAGCTATACATATGATGATGCTGCTTTTACTACCGAACAATCTTTAATTGGCATCAGGGGCATTTCGGCAATACCGGAATTGTTTACCCATGCGAAAAACTATAATTTTGATAAAAGTAATACCGGGTCTTATCGCCCGCTGCTGCCTGTGACTTTTGCCATTGAGCACGCAATCTTCTGGGATGGAACTACGGGCTTTCATCCTGCTGTCAGCCACTCGGTTAATCTTGTGCTTTTTGGCGTTCTGATATTGGTGTTATTCAAATTGCTCCGCAGGATATTTAATAATTATTCTGTGCACCTGCCCTTTTTTATTCTGTTGCTATATGAGTTGCATCCCGTCCATACAGAGGTTGTAGCAAATGTAAAGAGCAGGGATGAATTGCTGACTTTAATGTTTACCGCTTTGAGCATGTTGCAAAGCTTCAAATATATTGATGACAATAAAAACAAGCACCTCATCTTATCAGGTGTTTACTTTCTTATCGCGTTATTGGCTAAAGAAAGCCCGGTCCCTTTTGTGGTTATTGTACCGCTTACCCTTTATTTTTTTACCAGTGGGACGCTAAAGAATATAGTTACTGCTGCTGTGCCATATTTTGTATCGGCAGCATTTTTTGTGGGCCTGGGTTATGCTTTCCTCGACAAAGCGCCCAAAGAAGCTACCGTAGCCATTACTGAAAATGCCCTGATTGGAGCCTCGCTTTGGGAAAGGCTGGGTACTGCTTTATTTATTCAGTTGAAATATATTGGCCTGTTATTATTCCCGCATCCCTTAACTTTTGATTATTCGTTCAACCAGATTCCCTACATCGGGCTTGCAAATTATAAATCGCTCATAGCCCTGGCGCTAATAATAGCCTTATTGGTTTACGCCATTATGAACCTGAAAAAGAAGAGTGTATATGCCTGGTGTATTCTTTATTATTTTATCGGGATGAGTATTACTTCCAATGTTTTCTTTTTAATAGGCACCACAATGGGCGAGCGGCTTTTATTTATTCCGTCCCTTGGTTTCTGCATCGCAGTGGTTTTCCTTTTGGCAAAGCTATTCAAATTGGATACCTCAACATTTACATACAGCAATTCTCCGAAATTTGCTTACGTAATTATCGCAATATCTGTTCTGTATAGTTTCAAGACTATAGCGAGAAACGAAGACTGGACAAACAATTTTGAACTGTTTAAGAGTGGTGTAGCGGTAAGCCCCAATAGCTGGAGGGCGCAATATTGCCTCGGCGCGGAGTATAAGATAAAGGTACTGGCCGAAGCCAATCCGCAGGAAAAAGAAAAGCTCATGAATGAAGCTATCAAATATTTTTACCAGTCACTCGCTATTTACCCCTATAAGGCGGATACCCATGCAGATCTCGGAGCGATGTATCTGACCGGTAAAAAGGATGATTCCGCAATTGTGCATCTTAAACGCGCAGTTGATTTGAATCCAAGATTGTCCAGCGCGGCTGCGAACCTCGCGACTGTTTACTTAACCGAATTAAAGTATGGGGAGGCTGCCATATATTACCGCCAGACCATAGCTTTAGACCCAAATAATGTAATTGCTGTGTTTAACAAGGCAGTATGCGATGTCCAGTTTCAGAGATACGATTCAGCGGTGTATAATTTCAAAAGGTCTATTGAGATCAACCCAGAATATAATAATCACAAAGCTTTTGAATACACTGCGATCACTTATAAAATGATGGGTAAAATGGACTCGGCATTGATATACGTACGGCTTGCTAAAAATTATAATCCCGGATTTACGCTTTAATTCACGAAAGATGGCAAAAACTGCTACAGTAGTAACAAAGAATAAAGAAACGAATATCAAAACGAATATCAAAACGAATAAAAAGCTTCACCCCCTTTTACTGAACCCTTATTTGCCGGGCATTGTTATGTTTGTTATTGCCCTGGTAATTGGTTTATTTACCTATCACGATTACGGCATTTGCTGGGATGAGCCATACCAGAGAGGGCCGGGCTTACTGAGCTTTAATTACATTTTTCATGGCGACCAGACTTTATTTAAGAAAGCTTCCGACAATCATGGCGCAGGGTATGAGATACTGCTGGTTATTTTTGAAAAAATATTGCGGTTAACCGATACCAGGGATATCTACCTGATGCGGCGTATTGTTTCTCATGTTTTTTTCCTTGGCAGTGTATTTGCCGGCTATGTGCTTATTTACAGAATGTATAAGAGCCGTTTCCTGGCAGGCCTGGGCTTTTTTATGCTGGCGTTTATGCCCCGTATGTACGCGCATTCATTCTACAATACCAAGGACATGCCTTTCTTATGCATGTTCATCATCATATTCGCCGTGTGCCATATTGCCTTTGATAAGAATAAAACCTGGTTGTTTCTTATTCTTGGACTCCTTTGCGGATATGCTACCAGTATCCGTATCATGGGGGTGATGCTGGGCGCTGTTATTGTGCTGTTCCTGTTAATAGATGCTTTCGCAGATCGTATTGATAAGGAAAAACTAAAAAAGGCGCTTTTGCACGTACTGGTATTTTCAGTTGGCTTTATTCTTTTATTGTACTTACCCTGGCCCTATTTATGGAAGCATCCTGTTCATAATTTCATCGAGTCTTATCAGAAATTAGCCCACTATTCCGCATGGAAGGGTGGCCTGCTGTTTAATGGGAAACTATTGTTTAGCGATAAGCCCCTTCCCTGGACGTACTTCCCTACCTGGTTTTTAATCACCATTCCCGAGCTTTGGCTGGCCGCTGGTTTTGGTGGAATTATATTATTGGCGATTGATTTTTTTAAACGGCCTCTTGTTTATATCCGGAATATGCAGGAACGCAATTTTGTCTTTTACCTGTATTGCTTTTTTGTACCCATTATTGCTGTGCTTTTTTTACATTCCGTAATTTATGACGACTGGAGGCACCTCTACGTTGTATATCCTTCATTCGTAATGATCGGCATTTATTTTATTAATAAATTAATGCAGGGCAAGTTTACGAAGATCGTTCAGGGTGCCTGTATTTTGCAGGCTGTGATCATAAGTGTGTTCATGATTCAAAATCATCCCTTCAACGAGGTTTACTTCAATAACCTGGTGTCTCATGAAGAGGAGCACCTGCGCAAGACGTATGACCTGGAATACTGGGGCTGTAGCTTCAAACAGGGGCTCGACCATCTCCTCGAATCTGATACCTCAAAAAATATAAAGATATGCTGCGAATACACCACTATGCTCAATAATAACATTATGCTGCTTCGCCCCGAAGACAGGAAGCGTTTCCGGTTTGCCATGTTCGACACAGCAGATTACTACATGTCCAATTTCCGCCTTCACCCCGATGATTATCCGGGAAAAAACATTGAATTCCAGGTCGAAGTGCTCAACAGCACCATCCTGCGCATTTATAAATTGAAGAATACACCCAATGTGAGATTGAGGTAAATTATGTAATTTTATATTATGTAAACCAGCGCAAATCCACCTGCATTCAATAAACGTATCTTTTGGGATATAAATTTCGAAGCGCTGGATTATGATAAAAAGCGGCCTTTTGAATAAGATGAAAGGTACGAAAACCTTATGCTAAAAGCCTCTGCTCCTATTGGACATAGCGAGACATGTAAGTGTTATATATCCGCTGATAGACAGGCTCAATTGGGCAATTCCCCTGAATCCCCTAATTTCGCTAACCCAAATACCACTATGGTGGAACAATATTTGTGCATTTTATTCTAAATGAAAGATTTCTCATACGTTACCGGGCCAAATCCCGCATATATAGAATCGCTGTATAACGAGTTTGCTAAAGATTCTTCGGCTGTTGATCCTGAATGGAAAAAGTTTTTTGAGGGATTTGACTTCGCCATCGCACAAAGCCCTTCCTCCAGAGTGGTTAATTTGACCGGGAATATGGGAAATGTGGTTCCCAGAAATATCAATAATGAACATATAGCTAAGGAAATAGGGGTGTTTGAACTGATACGTGCCTATCGTAAACGTGGTCACCTGGCAGCTACTACCAATCCTATCCGCGCCCGTAAAAACCGCCATGCACACCTGGAACTGGAACGTTTTAACCTCAGCGACGCAGACTTAGACACTAATTTCTTTGCCGGCAGGTTTGTAGGGAAAAAGGACGCACCGCTGAAGGATATAATCACCCATCTGAAAAAGCTGTACGCAGGGAACATTGGTATTGAATACACTTATATCAATGATGCGGATAAGCACCATTGGGTGCAGAAAAATTATGAAGGACTGATGAAGAAGCCATTTTCACTGGAAGAGCGGAAACGGATATTGGAAAAGCTGAACGAAGGTGTGATCTTCGAGAAATTCCTGAATACAAAATTTATAGGCCAGAAACGGTTTGGGCTTGAAGGCGGGGAAACAACCATTCCCGCGCTGGACCGTATCATCAATGATGCTGCTGATGCGGGTGTAGAGGAAGTTGTGATAGGCATGGCGCACCGCGGACGGCTCAATGTACTGGCAAATACACTGAAGAAGACTTACGAACAGATATTTTCTGAGTTTGAAGGTAATATGCCGGAGGATATGACCATGGGCAGCGGCGATGTGAAATATCACTTAGGTTTCCAAAGTAATATTACCACACCTGGCGGTAAAGAAATCAATGTGCAGCTTACGCCAAACCCGTCACACTTAGAAGCGGTAAACCCGGTGGTGGAGGGTTTCGCAAGGGCCAAAGCAGATACTTTATACAACAGGGAATACCACAAAGTATTGCCGGTATTGATACATGGAGATGCCGCGGTGGCAGGTCAGGGCGTGGGTTACGAACTGCTGCAGATGTCGAAATTAGATGGTTATTATACGGGCGGCACTATTCATTTTGTAATCAACAACCAGATAGGCTTTACTACTGATTTTGACGATGCCCGCTCAGCCGATTACTGCACCAGCGTAGCCTCCATGGTGCAGGCGCCTGTGCTGCATGTGAATGGCGATGATGCTGAGGCCGTGGTGAAATGCGCGATGCTGGCAGTGGCATACAGGCAGCAATTCAATCAGGATATTTTTATTGATATGGTATGTTACCGCAAGCATGGCCATAACGAAGGCGATGAACCAAAGTTTACACAGCCGCAACTTTACGCACTCATTGACAGGCACCCGAATCCGCGGGAAATGTACACCCAGTTTTTATTGAAGCATGAAGAAGCGGATGCAAATGAACTGGCGAAGGAAATGGAAAAGGTATTCTGGAATGAACTGCAGGAGCGCCTGGACGATGTGAAACAAAAACCCCTGCCTTACAATTACCAGAAACCGGAAATGTGGTGGAATGAATTGCGCAAGGCTACTGATGCGGATTTTGATAAGTCGCCGGAAACGGCTATAAAAGAAGATGAATTCAGGAAGCTGTTTACTGCGCTGATGCAATGGCCGGAAGGTTTCAGCCCGTTGCGCAAAGTGGAAAAACTATTGCAGGATAAGATAAAACTGTTTGAAACAGAAGGTAAAGTAGATTGGGCTACAGGTGAGTTGCTGGCATATGCAAGCCTGCTGGCATCCGGCTATGAAGTGCGGCTGAGCGGAGAGGATGTGAAACGGGGTACTTTCAGTCACCGTCATGCAGTGATATATGACCAGAATACTAACGAGTCCTATAACCGACTGAGCAGACTTGGCAACAAACAAGGCACTCCGTATATTTATAATTCACTCCTGAGTGAGTTTGCGGTGCTTGGTTTTGAATATGGCTATGCTATGGCCAACCCCAATAACCTGGTACTATGGGAGGCTCAATATGGCGATTTCTCGAATGGTGCACAAACAATAATAGACCAGTATGTAGTAAGCGCCGAACAGAAATGGACGAATATGAACGGGCTGGTGCTGCTGTTGCCCCATGGCTATGAAGGCGGCGGTCCGGACCACTCCAGCGCGCGGTTGGAACGTTTCCTGCAAATGTGTGCGGAGAACAATATGGTGATTGCCAATATCACGACTGCGGCCAATTTCTTTCATGGATTGCGAAGGCAACTGACATGGCAGTTCAGAAAGCCACTCATTAATTTTTCACCGAAAGCTAATCTGAGGCATATACGGTCTTATTCCCCAATGGATGAGTTTACAAAAGGTGGATTTAAGGAGGTGATAGACGACCCTTATATAACGAATGCCGATGATGTAAAAAGAGTATTGCTTTGCAGCGGTAAAGTCTATTTCGACCTGAGTGAAAAACAAATTACAGACAAACGGAATGATGTTGCCATCATACGATTAGAACAGATATACCCGATTCCACAGCAACAACTGAATGTACTTAGGGATAAATACAAAAACGCAGACTGGATATGGGTGCAGGAAGAGCCAAGGAATATGGGGGCATTATCTTTTCTGCAAATGAACGGCCTCACCCCGGCCCTCTCGCAGGGAGAGGAAGGTGGTTTCAGGGTGGTGAAGTATGTGAGCAGGCCAGCCAGTGCTTCAACAGCTACGGGTTTTTCAAAGATGCATGTTATTGAACAAGGGCAGCTGGTAGCGGAGGCCTTTGCTTAAAAATTGGCCCTTCGACGGGGCTCAGGATGACAGATTTGTAATTAGGGATTTGTAATTGGGATTGTTCCTTGATAATTACTTGTGTCATGATTCGCGTTTGATTTTCTATTTTTGACAATAGACTTTCCATTTTTGACAATAGACTAACACTATAAACAATTTTATTAATTTTAAGGCGTGAAAAAATATATAAAATATTCAGGGATACTTGTAGTGTTATTATTGATTGCAAATACTTCCTGCAAGAAAAAGGTGGTTAAAGAGGCAGATAGTACTATTGCCGGCAATTATTTTTCAATAAATCAGTTTATGCTCGATGAATGGAACACTTATGCCGGTGAGCCGTTTATGATCTCTAAAACTGTAAGAATAAATGATGGCAAAACGGATAGTTTCATAACCAATTCAGATACTATCAGTTGGGCGCCGCTAGTCAAAGCATTCTCTGAGACCGATATCAGTGACCGGAAATACCTTGGGCAATATAAATTTACCCAGTTTGACGACAATGCAGATGAGACACACAATTTCTTTTATGAAGCCATTGATGAAGACTTGTTTACAAGGAAATTATTGATAACCATTGACAGGTATAATTCTAAAATAAAGGGTATTTATATAGAAACAGAAAAGAAGTCATTCCTTGAAGATGTAGTTCAGAAACTATACTATGCTCCATTAAAAACGATACAAATACAGACAGAAAGCAAGCCTATGCTGGGCAGTAAAAAGCATACCGTGGTGCAATATGATTTTTTGCGGTAACGTGCTAAGTCAAAAGGTAAACGTCAAAACCAGGAAGTGTTCATGCGAAGCAGATTTATATAGTAAAAGCAGTGTGATGCAATGACCAAGGAGGAATTCATAAAGATCATTCAATCAATACCTCACCAGCCGGGATGTTATAAATATTATGACAAGCATAAGGAGATGCTTTATGTAGGTAAGGCCAAAGACCTCCGTAAACGCGTCAGTTCTTATTTTAATAAAAACTTAGACAACTTTAAGACCCGCAAACTGGTTTCGCTGATATATGCTATTGATTTTACCGTTACCAATTCTGAGCACGATGCATTTTTATTAGAGAACTCACTGATAAAGCATTACCAGCCACGCTTTAATATTGTACTCAAGGACGACAAGACTTATCCATATATTGTAATTAAGAAGGAGCCTTTCCCAAGGGTGTTTTTTACAAGAAAACTTATCCGGGACGGGTCTGAGTATATAGGCCCATTCACGGGGCTTGGCAGGGTGCGCGAATTACTGGAACTTATAAAACAAAATATACCCATCCGAACCTGTAGCCTGAACCTGTCACCTGCGAATATCAAAAAAGGCAAATTCAAAGTGTGCCTTGAGTACCATCTTGGCAATTGTAAAGGGCCTTGTGAAGGTTTGCAGACAGAAGAGAATTATAAAGAAAACCTGCAGCAGGTGCGCCACATTCTCAAAGGCAATATCCATGAAGTGATCAAGGCCCTGAAAACAGAAATGACTGCATATGCCAATGAGCTGCAATTTGAAAAAGCGCAGATAATAAAGAAAAAGATCGAATCCCTGCAGAACTATCAGAGTAAATCGATAGTAGTAAACCCGCGCCTTGAAAACGTGGATGTAGCCTGCATTTTGAGTGACGAGCTTCATTATTATGTCAACTATATGATAGTGAGCAATGGGAGTATCGTTCACTCCAATACACTGCAGATAGATAAGAAACTGGATGAGGAGGAGGCTGATGTGCTATCGCTGGCCCTGGACAACCTGATGGAGAAGTATCAGAGTATTGCCAAAGAAGTCATTGTGCCGCTGCATGTTGATGTGGCTGACATTGAAATAAAGGTAACCATTCCCAAAGCCGGGGATAAAAAGCAACTGCTCGACCTTTGCATTAAGAACGCTGACATATTCATGCAGGATATGCGTAAAAAAGAGACCTTACTGCTCGGAGAAGCGGCTAGGGAAAATAATATGCTGATATTGGAAGAACTGCAGGAGGCATTACAATTAAGCGAGATACCGGTGCATATAGAATGTTTTGACAACTCCAACTTCCAGGGGGCATACCCTGTGGCCGCTATGGTGTGTTTCAGGAACGGGCTGCCTGCCAATAAAGAATACCGGCATTATCATATTAAAACCGTGCAGGGAATCAACGACTTCGCATCTATGGCAGAGGTTGTGTTCCGCAGGTATAAAAGGCTGATGGAGGAAAAGGCCCCTCTACCACAATTGGTCATCATTGACGGAGGTAAAGGACAACTGAGCTCCGCCCTGGAAAGCATAGAGAAGCTGGGACTGACCGGAAGAATGACACTTGTAGGCCTTGCCAAAAAAGAAGAATCCATTTTCTTTGCCGGCGACAACGAATCCCTGCAACTGCCGTATGACAGCCCGGCGCTTTTGCTCGTAAGGCGTGTCAGGGATGAGGTGCACCGTTTCGGGATTACCTTTCACCGGCAGGTGCGCAGCAAGGGTACAATAAAAAATGAGCTGGAAGAAATACCAGGTATAGGTGATAAAACAGCAACAGAATTATTGCAGGCATTCCGGTCGGTAAAGAATATTAAGACACTTACGGAAAGAGAGTTAACCAAGGTGATTGGGGCTTCAAAAGCGAGGGTTGTGTGGGAGTATTTTAATCCCCGAACCTCCAGCCCCTGAAACCTCCGGCCCCTCCTAAAGGGGAGTACTATATCTTCAAACTTCTGCTTCAGTCCATTTGCCAACCGACAAGGTGTCTTAATACCTTAGGAGCTTAATTGCTGCGGTATGTTTGTTTACTGTTGTTTGACATCACTGACATCGCTTTCTATTATGCGTAGTTTTGATTCGCAATAACGGATCAGTTCATTTGCTTCCTTTACTTTAGCGGCAAGCGTATCCAGCTGGATATCTTCGTTCTCAATTTGCCTTACCAGCTTTTGCAATTCTGCGAATGCGCTGTCATATGTCAAACCTGTTTCCATCTTTAGTTTTTTTAGTTACGGCGCTGTGTATTACCTGGTCTTTCAATATCGTTTGCAAGGTTGCATTTTCCTTTATCTGTTCCGGGTTAATAATAATTTTACCGTCAATGGTAATGATGGCAAAACCTTTTTTTAAAATAGTAGCGGGACTAAGGTTTTTTATTCTCTGCCTGTAATTTTCGAGGTCATTCTTTGCACGGTCGAGAGAACGGTCCACAGCCCTGAAAAACTTTTCTTTCAAATCTTCGATCGCCTGGTCGAAGTTCAGGTTGTGGTCTATGATAAAAGTAGCTGCTTCCGTTGGCGTGCGCAACTGCCTTGCGGCAAGATCGGTAATACTGGTATTCCGGTCGTGGCCGATGCCGGTAAGGACCGGGATGGGGAATGTGGCAACCCGTTTTACCAGCGTGAAGTCGTTGAACGATTTAAAATCGGTATCAGAGCCGCCGCCGCGAACGATGACCACAAGGTCGAATTTTTCTTTCCCGTTCTCTATTTGCTGCAGCTTGTCCAATATTAATGTACTTGCATTATCGCCCTGGATTTGTGTCAGAAATTCAGTAACTCCAAAAGCATAACCATACTTATTGTTGCGAATCACTTTTTGGAAATCCCGCTGCCCATCGGAATCAGGGGCGGTAACGAGGGCTATTTTCTGAACCACTAACGGCAACGCAAGGCGGCTGTTCAATGAGTAAAACAAAGCCGTATCTATATCCTGGAAAAGAACCTGCTCTTTTATTAATCGCTCAATTGTTAGTTTCCTTTCCAGTTCCAGCTTGCCCACTGCATAGGCAAAGTCAATTTCCATAATTTCTAGTGTCAGTCCATAACGTTTATGAAACTTCACCCGCACATTGCAGGTAATTTCCAGCCCGCTGGCAAAAACCTGTTGTGTGGCGCTCTCAAAATTCTCAATGTTGTAGTAAGTGCCCGACCAGAAAACACCCTTTATTTCAGTAGTCACTATACTACCCGCTTTCTCCGTGAACTTAAGGAAGCACCATCTTTTATCTGTATATTTTTTTACATCGCTTATTTCTGCTTTTATCCAAAACGATCTGCCTGCAAACCTGTTGCGGATGATGTCTTCAATTTCGTTGACTACTTCAGAAAGTTTTTGAATTACAGGCATGGGGTTGTATAAAAAGTAAAAATAGATCAAAAAACCTGAATGCAGGGAAGTTCAAGTCCAATCGCGTGGGAATATGGTTCGCCCTTTAAGAGCTTACTAATGTTTAATTTTGCCGATGGGCGTTTCCCCAATGTCATTGGCTGGGCGAAAATTTATGTCAACCCTTCGGGTTTAGTGTTTCTTAAGTTAATGGCATTGATTCAACAGGGACAAAAATGACTTTCTGATTAATGGCTTTAATGCTTAAAATTTTAAAATGGTCAATAAAATTCCTTTCTAACGTTATTTAACTTAATTATTTCAGTACTAAATCTTACATTCGCAACCTAATCTATCCAAATGTTACAAACAGATTACATTCATGTGCCATATGGCAAAACAGTTCATGGAGAAGAAGAAGTAGAAGCAGTAGTAAAAGTTTTGCGCACATCCACCCAAATGGGCAAGCATGTACGTGAAATGGAAGACCGCGTATCTGCCCTGTATAATAAAAAACATGGCATCATGGTGAACAGTGGTTCATCTGCACTGTACCTTGCTGCCGACCTTATGAATTATGAAGCAGGTTCGGAGATCATTACTCCGGCGCTTACATTTTCAACCACTGTTGCCCCAATAGTAAAAAAAGGCTGGTTACCGGCTTTTATTGACGTTGAAGAAGGCACGTATAATCTTGACGCCAATAAAGTAGAAGAAATGATAACGCCAAAAACAAAGGCGATGATCATCCCTAACCTGATAGGTAATTTACCCAACTGGAAACAACTTCGTGAGATAGCTGATAAACATAACCTTTTTGTACTGGAGGATTCAGCTGATACACTTGGCGCTGAAATTGACGGAGCTTCATCAGGCCGGTTTACGGATATGAGCACTACCAGCTTTTACGGTTCTCACATTATCAACTGTGCCGGTAACGGAGGTATGCTTTGTGTGAATACGGATGAGTTTTACAATCGTGGCAGACTATTGCGTAGCTGGGGCAGGAGCTCTTCCCTGTTTGTAGAATCAGAAAAAATTGAGAACCGCTTTAATGTAGAAATAGATGGGATCCCTTATGACGCCAAGTTCGTATTTGAGGAACCCGGATATAATATTGAACCATCTGAAATGGGCGCTGCATTCGGCATTGTCCAATTGAACAAACTGGCACAAAATATTGATACCCGTACGGTAAATTACAAACGCATGCGTGAATTCTTCAGCCAGTATGAAGAGTTCTTCATATTACCGAAGCAATTACCAAACTCTCGTACGGGATGGCTTGCATTCGCATCTACCATACGTGAAAGCGCACCCTTCATACGTCGTGACTTACAGATATTCCTTGAAAAAAGAAATATTCAGACACGGACCGTATTTACCGGGAACATACTTCGCCAGCCTGGCTTTAAGCATGTGCCAAGCAAGGCTGCGAAAGGCGGTTATCCGGAAGCGGATAAGGTGATGCGCGGCGGTATGCTGATGGCTTGCCATCATGGGCTGAATGATGCACAAATCAGTCATGTTATGGAAAGTGTCACTGAGTTCATGAAAAATCTATAATGATGTT
The DNA here is from genome assembly GCA_903887005.1 of uncultured Bacteroidota bacterium. Classification (GTDB taxonomy): domain Bacteria; phylum Bacteroidota; class Bacteroidia; order Chitinophagales; family Chitinophagaceae; genus Nemorincola. The sequence goes on from CAISOH010000133.1 coordinate 14,266, forward strand.
TGAAATAATTTTAATGGCTTATCTTGCCTACAGAAATAGTTTAAGGGCAAAACTAAAAGGAAAAAACCCCGTCCTTTGGGCTTTTATTACTGTAGGGGCATACCTTGTTGCCATGATAATTGGCGGCCTTATTGTTATTTTTAACTTCTGCAAAGATGCTATAAATATTAATAATTTCTCGTCATTAGATTCAAAATCAAGAGAAGCGGCCACGCAACAATTAATGCAGGCGCTTCAAAGTAATCCGTTACATCTTTTAACAATTGAATTATTCGGTGTCGGCGGTTTTTTATTAGTACGATACATTATTGACAGAACGCCCGATAAAAAAACACCTGAAGTTCACTGGATGGATAAGCTGGGGAGTAATGAGTGAAATTTAATGGCTCAATTGCGCAATGGCTCAATTGCTCAATGGCTGAATGGCTCAATTATGAATGGCTCAATTGCGTAATGGCTGAATGGCTCAATTGAGTTAGGAGTTGGCAGTTTTTTGCAATCTGTAAAAATAAAATTTCAATTTTTTTCACATTTTCTAATTGCCACATTATTGCATTTTCACATTGCATTAAGCCATTGAGCCATTAGGTCATTGAGCCATTTTTCTAATTACCACATTGCATTAAGCCATTGAGCCATTAGTTCATTGAGCCATTAAAAACTACCATCCCAACAAGGTTTTCAATTTTGCCATACCGCTTTTGCTTACCATTACCTTCGCGCCGCAGTGCAGCAATGCAATGTGGCTTTCTTTTTCATAGGGTTCTATACGCATAAGCTGGGTAACAGGCACCAGGTAGGAGCGGTGAACACGAACAAATTGTTGCGGATCAAGGGTTTGTTCGATATGGGACAGTGTGCTTTTTTTAAGGTAGCTGCCATCCTTTGTAATAATTTTTACATAGTCGTCGCTGGCTTCAATATAGTAGATATCCTGTGCGGGTATGATGCGTATCAGGCCATTATCTTTTACAACGATCCGGTGCTGGTAGCCTTCGTAAATATTGCTTTCAGTTAGGGCGCTTACCGGCAGATTGTCTTTAACCGCGGCATGTTGCAGCCATTTCTGCATAGCTTTTTCAAACCTTTCCTTTACAATCGGTTTCAGCAGGTAATCAACAGCATGGGCTTCAAAAGCTTTAAGGGCATATTCATCAAATGCCGTTGTGAATATCACTGACGGCGGATTATCCAAAAGTTCGAGCAACTCAAAGCCATTGAGGCGCGGCATCTGAACATCGAGGAAAATCAGGTCAGGTGCATATTCCTGGATGGCTTTAAAACCTTCAAAACCATCGCCGCACTCCGCTACTACCTCCACTTGTTTGTAGGGCTGTAACAATGTTTTCAGCAATTGCCTTGCCAGCGGTTCATCATCAATCAGCACGACTTTGTACATGACGTTGGGGTATTTTTAAGATAGTTGTAAAATATTGTTCATCCCTTCTCGTTTCCAGCAAATCAGTACGGGCATATAAAAGGTACAGCCTGCGCTGAATGCCTTCCAGCCCGAATCCGGTACCCTTGGGTGGTTGCATATTTGAATCGTATGGGTTGGTAATTGTCAGTGTCAGCATTGGCCCCTCATATACGATGTGTATTATTATTTCCACGGCTCCAGTTTTTCCATACAAACCGAATTTTATCGCGTTTTCCAGGATCGGCTGCAGCAGGAAAGGCGGGATGGTAGCACCTTCAGTATTTTCTTTTTCAATATGCACCTGGAGCCGGTCGCCAAAACGTATAGACTCAATATCAAGATAAGACTGGATATACAAAAGCTCATCACTTACCGGTATAAAATCTTCTGATTCTCTTTTTACAGAACTGCGCAAAAAATCGGATAGCTTGCCTATCATTTCCTGACCTTTGTCGGGGGCTATCATTATCAGCGCACTGATGGAGTTGAGGCTATTATATAGAAAGTGCGGCTGTAATTGTTGCCTGAGTTTAAACAATTCCGCTTCTTTGAGGAGCACAGAAGCATCCGCCTGCTGCTGGAAACGGGTATCTGTTGCCGTAATATATTTGCGCATAGCGCTGATAGTGGCAACCCAGCTATTTAATATCCATATTATCAGGAAGCGTAAGGGCAGGGTATGTTTCAGCCATTCCTGGTAATCATTTTTATCAGTGGTAATTATTGACCATTTCAACATTTCGTATTCAGCCAGCAATGTTATTCCGCTCACTAATAATGCTGCAAAGAGTGTGTACCAGGTAATTGCAGCCGTGGTAGGGTAGGCCTTGATAATTAAAATGATGCTCCATACAGACAGGCCAAGAATAATGCAACTGGCTATTGCATCTTCCATCGCTAAGTTCCATTCAAAATGGGCTACACTGTGTAAAATAAAAACGTGGCTGGCAAATGCGATAAGCATCAGCAGTAACACCATCCAGTGGATATTTTTTTTTACAGTGCGCAACGGGAAAGCGGAAATTTAATTTTCAGATTGCACGAAAGGCCTTTTGCAAGGGCGCAAAGGCGCAAAGCCTGGTTGTTTGAAACGTAATTTATTTGAAAAGAACAATGTTAATAAATAAAGGAACAAAATCCAATGTCTTTAACTTAAGAATCCCAAACCCGAAGGGTTGATATTATTATAGCAAATTCATTAATTTTTGTGTAAAACCCCGAAGGGGTGATATAATTTACTCGTTAAGTTAATGACAACTGCTTAAAAACCTTCTGTTTTAATAATAAATGTACATATTTATCCGGTATAGTGAAATATTGATCGATACAAAAACGCCAGGCCGGGCCAATCATTGTGAGATCACCCAATTAACTATTTAATACCAATACCTGCAGTAAATTAGTCCAAAAAAATGCGGGTAATAGATAACACCTCCCTTTAGGGTCGGGGCTTATTGGCAAATGAGTTCAGACTAATTTTAAATGAGTATTGGTATCACCTATTACCCAATCATCCCGTAGCAGCCCACAACGGCACTGGCACCATTTCCGCCTCGCGCAGCATAGAGAAGAGCAGCCCGCCGTTTTTTAACTCTACGGGCTGAATGTCTTTTACAGCCAGCATCTTCCAGCACATAGTACGTCCGTGGCGATCAATGAATGTTGCTTCTTCTTTCTTGCCTGCTTCGCGCGCGGCTGCTATTGCATGCTCCACATTGTCCCCATATACCAATCGCCACTGTTCTTCGTATTGGTCAGTAGGGTGTCCTTCACATTCTATACGATAAATGATTTGTGCTGTAAATGACATCATAAGCGTAGTTATTTAGTTGAAAGTCAAAAATTGTTAATTTAATAGCTGTATTTTATAGGCTCATTGCCCAATCCATTGTAATCAATCCCAATTCTCAATTACATCCCGATAGCTATCGGGACCAAACCTAATATGATTTTATTTCAATGTTGCCAAAGGAGCAATTACCCCTCAGGATAAGTATTTTCTTTGTTTCATTGTTTGTAGCAGTTTGTATGGTCCGTTCATCTTCTACATTGCCAAAGGAAGGGTTTATTTCATTTTGTATTTCCCAGTGAGAGGGTACAATCAGTTCCACTCCGCCAAAAGATACCCGGAAATCCAACACAACTGACGGCCCGCTGAAATCGGCCTGAGTGAGATTTAGTTCGCAACCTGCGAACGTCACCGCAACAGTACCACCCTTAAAATCTTTTGAAGTAACAACCTCTTTTCTGCCGCCAAAGGTTACATCAATATTCAGGTCTCCGTCCACGTTTATAGAAGTATTGATGACGCCTGCTTTCGGATAGCAACGTTGCCTGCGGGGGCGCAGTGCAATTGCCAGACCTATTAAAATAATCATAGCAGGCCACACATAATGCCTTGATGGCTTGCCCATTATCATGAATTGTGGTATAAGGTTTGCGGTTCCGATTACAAGCAGTATCCACCAGGCATTGTTACGAAAGTTGTTTTTTATGCCTATTAAGATACCGATGACAATTAATATCCAGGGCCATGAAAATTCCAGTTCTATGCAGGGTAGCAGGCCCATGGTCTTAAGCATCAGCAAAATGCCTATTATGGCAACAGCAATTCCGAAGAATACCCTGTTCTTTTGCCTGTGTGCCTGCCATTGGTTAAAATCTACCCGGTTATAATTACGGTCGCGCATTACTTTCAGTTTGTCTGTCAAAAGTATATATAGCAAATACCGTGCAAAAGTGATATTAGGTGAGAAAATAATTTAAGTCGGTAAATAGGGGGATATGGTCGGTGAATGAAAATTAGCTGATGTGCTGATTAGCTGATTGATTTCGTTTCAAAGGGTATCCATATCGTGCAGTTAGCAAATTTAAAGTCTATAAGTAACTGCTAATTGCCAACTGTCAACTGCTAACTATTTTTCAGTTAGCAATTTTTATAAATTCCACTCTTCTGTTGTTTTCTTTTCCTTCGGGTGTATTGTTGAGTTGTAAGGGTTTACCGGAACCAAATCCTTTGGCGGTTAGCCGGGTTTTGTCTATGCCATAGCGCGTTAACTGCTTTATCACTTCATTGGCCCGGTCCAGCGATAATTTTAGATTTGCCACGGGGTCGCCATCGCTGTCGGTATGGCCGTCTATTTCCAGTTTTACAGCCGGATTTTGTTTTAGCCATGCCGCCAGTTGCAATATAAAACCTGCCGCGGAAGTCATTATAGTTGATTTGTTTACGGCAAAGTGAATGGCATGGGTAATGAACTTTTTGTCGGTCAGTATCCTGTTCAGTTCATTGCCGGGTGGGCCGGTGGAGATCTTAAAATTACTGAACCGTACAGACGGATTACCGCTTGCATAGGTATTGCCGGTTATTGTAAGGTTTGCCGGAGGGAAATTACAATCGGGTATGTAATAAATACGGTCATCGTCCATATACAGGCTGATAGAGGGGTTTATATAGCGGTAGGTGTAATGATGCCAGACATTATATTTAAACGTTTCGGGGCAATGCCCGAAAGAGGTGTCATCAGGGCTCATGGAAAGAACAGACTGGATTTCCCCGGTACCAAAAACCCTGTTGTAAAAAATATAATTACCAATGGCGTCATAAAAAGTAACTGCGACATCGCATCTTTCTTTTTCCGTCAGGGCATCGAATTCCAGGTTGAATGTATCGCTCAGATAGTTGGTGGTATCTAAATCGGGCGCTAAAGGGATATTGTTTTCATGCGAATGGATTTCCAGTATATGTTCTCCGTTTGTATCTCTTACTGCAATATCGTAACCGTTAGTGTTTTTCAGGCTTACTTTCAGATTGAGGTCCATGGTGGAAGAGGCATATAACAGCCAGTGGTTAGGGAATTTCCCTACTGAATCAGTACTGAAATCGTCTTCAAATATTATTTTATTTTTTTGGTGGGTATTATCATTGGTTTTTACGACACCCTGCTGGCAGTAGCACGGGATATGGGGTATCACCATCGCGATAAACAATATGTGGCAATACTTCTTATTGAGCAAAATAGAGCAATAAATTATCTCACGCAAAGTTCGCAAAGTTCGCAAAGGATAATTATTTAATATTATTAATGAGCAATTACATAAAAGCCCAGAATGCATTCCCGTTAGCTATCAGGAAAATAAATACCTTGCACGCTAAAATTATTGGCACAGACAGCGAACAGGCATCAGAGACGCAAACATTGGCAGAGACGCGCAACCATCATCGGAGACGCAAGCTCCGATAGCTATCGGAGCGTCTCTACAAATGTGTTTGTTTAATGGCTTACTATTACCTTTTCACTCCAGCTTCCGTGGGCTGTAACTGCGTTGATGAAGTATAGGCCATTTGATGCATTCATTTTTATGTCTAATGGCTTGTTGGTATCAGTTGTATATTCTTTTACTTTTTCACCGACAACATTGGTAATAACGATATGAGCTTCCTCCTCATTATTTGAAGTCAGTTTAATCGTAAACGTACCATCATTTGGATTTGGCCAGGCATTAATTACATTTTCTCCGATTGAAGAATTGACAGAGGAAACCCCTGTAAGGCAGGGTAGCACCGTAAATACGTATCTGAGAGTTCCAGTACCGCCGCAAGCGCTGATTACGGTATAGTAAATAGTATCAATACCTGGTGAAACCCCGGTAACTACGCCGGAACCATTAACAGTTGAAATTGTTGGGTCACTGCTACTCCAGGATCCCCCGGAAACATTTTCGTAAAGAATAACAGGAACACCGGGGCAGGTATTATTGAGCCCTAATATTTTGCCCATATAGGGCGCATTACTAACCGTCAGATTTGTCATTACACTGGAAGAGCCGGTAGTGTAGATTATAGTAGTAACACCCGCTGCTACAGCTGTAACTATTCCTGTTGATGCACCTATTGTTGCAACTGATGGATTAGTGCTGCTCCAGCTGCCACCGGCAGTTGCATCACTAAAAGAGGAGATTACACCAATGCATAAATTGGTAACTCCTGTTATCGGGCTCAAAGGCACAGTAATATTGCTTATTTTACGTACGCGATTATTGTTCATATCTCCAATATAGAGGCTCCCTGAACCATCGAGTGCTATTCCGGTAGGATTATTTAATTGGGCGGATGTTGCTGCCCCGCCATCACCACCATAACCTATTGTAGTACCTGCAATTGTAGTGATACCCCCAAGTGGATTTATTTTGCGGATAAGGCTGGTGCCTTGTTCTGAAACAAGTAAATTACTGTTGGCGTCAATAACAATACTGCTTGGGTGATTGGCAATTACAAATGTGGTGATGAACCCCGATGTTGCAGTCACTTTACGGATCCTGGAATTACCCCAATCTGCAATATACATATCCCCGTTCCCGGCAACAGCGACACCTTCAGGATTCCATAAACTCGCTGATATTGCAGGGCCGCTATCACCGCTCCACGTAGGTACTCCATTTCCGGCAAACGTACTTATGATCCCTGATGTATTTACTTTACGGATAACGTTATTCCCATAATCTGCTATATACATATTCCCGGTTGCGTCAAAAGCAACACTTGTTGGAAATTGTAACCCTGCGTTGGTTGCTGCAGATCCATCACCGGTATATGCGAACGTTCCATTTCCTGCAACTGTTGTGATGATACCGGAGGCATCTACTTTAAGGATTTTGGAATCTCCCTGGTCTGCAATATACACATTCCCGCTTCCGTCAACTGCGACACCCATAGGGGTATATAAATCACTTGCCGTAGCTGGTATTCCGCTGCCACTAAATCCCATAGTGCCCGTGCCGGCAAATGTGCTGATTATGCCTGATGGAGTTACCTTCCTTATGCGGTTGTTGTTCTGGTCGGCAATATAAATATTCCCGTAGGCATCAACTGCAACGCCAAAAGGATTATATAATTCTTTTGCAATGGCGGGGCTTCCTTCACCGTTGTATCCGGGAGCTCCGTTACCTGCTATCGTATTAATGATTTGGGCCTGTAAATGGCCTGACAAACCAAAAGCAAAAAGAGCAAATAACAAAAGGCGGGTATTCCAGGCACTTAAGTAGTGTTTCATCACGGGTATAATTTTTTTACTAAACTACGATAATTTTTATTTTCTGCAAGATTTAATTATAAAACACGGCTACAGGCGTGTTCAGGATTGATTTTACTTTAGTCATTTTCAGAAGAAAAATAAATGATTATTAACCAGAAGCTAATAACAAATAAAAAATTAAAACCTATTGAAGAATTCCTTAAATTTGTTTTTGGTAATTCGAAAAGAATATTCACAAGCTTTCTAAAGCCTCATTTATGAATCTTAAAAATACCTTCCTTTTTGCATTGTTATTTTCAGGAGTTAGCTACTCTGCTAATGCACAGTACTGCCCGCCAAATATAGATTTTGAAACGGGGACTACCAGTAACTGGCAGTACTTTAGGGGAAGTGTATCAAGTGGGCCTGTTTACACATTCATAAGTTGTCCCCCAACCATAGGTTTGCATACGCTTACCGCCGGAACCGATACAGATTATTATGGGGGATTCCCAATTGTTGGCGGGGGATTATATTCCTTGAGATTGGGTCATGATACCAATAATATGAATTCTGACAGAGCGCAATATAATATACATGTACCTACAGGTGGGTCTATTTATAATCTTATTTATCATTATGCCGTTGTCATGGAGGATCCAGCTCACTCAGCATCACAACAACCACGAATGACGATAAAAGCATTTGATTCATCTACCGGGCATGTGATTGGATGTGATTCGATATGCTTTGTGGCTTCTTCCAAATTATTTGGTTTTATAAAGTCAGCTTATTATCATGCCATAAGTGATACGGTTTGGTACAGGCCGTGGACAGTGGGGAATATGAATTTCGAAGGGTGGGGAGGACATACAATTACTGTGGAATATACTGTTGGCGGATGTTCCGCAGGTGGGCACTTTGGTTATGGATATATTGATATGGATTGCGGCCTTTTTGCTACTCAAATCATAACATGCGGAACTCCGACAGTAACGCTCAAGGGGCCGGGCTATTACAAATCTTACCGGTGGTGCGATTCTGCAACTATGGGAACAACGATTGATACCACACAGAATATTACTATTCCTACTCCAACTAAGATTACTAAGTATGCTGTTATTCTGACTCCTCCTCCTGGGTACGGTTGTGTAGATACGCTTTATACCATTGTAGTTCCAAAGGTGCCATGTTCAAGTACGCCCTTTACAGGCAGCGCATATTCCACGAAAGCTTCTGTTTGTGGAGACCCCGATACGCTTACTGTTACGGGCTATTCCATGATTTGCGGCCTTACATTCCAATGGCAATCTTCTATAGATAATACTGTTTGGGCTAATATTGCCGGGGCTACCATTTCATCCTATCCATATTATAATCCTTATGCTTCGCTTTATTACCGTTGTGCTGTCACATGCACTGCAAGCGGACTAACGGCTTATTCAAGCCCAGTCTATGTTCCGGCGATAGCAGGCGTGGGATTGACGAGTGTGGTTAATCAACCTGATACTATGTGCAATGGCGCAGAATTTTATGTGAGCGCTTGCGGGTCATCAACTGCGTTTAAAGTGACAAGTTATTATGGCGATGGGACTTCGGACATTACTCCGCTCTCAACAACCGGTGTGCGCCATGCAGATATATTTCACCATTATGACTTTCCAGGTACTTACTCAATAAAGCAGGTTTTATATGATGGCGCATTTCCAGTTGACTCAGTTGCATTTTCTTATCAATATTTATTTTGCAGTACGTTTCCCGTATTCTTTTATTTAGATAATAATTTGAATTGTGTTTTTGATTCAGGCGATGAACATCTTTTTGTACAATATCAAACTGAAGTTGATTCGAACGGAATACCAATTGATACTATTTCCGCCACAAGCGGCTTTTATTTCCATGCCCGTGGACTGCCGGGAACTGTTTACAGTTTCAGGGTTTTATCGCCTTCTACGGCACTGACTTTTACTTGCCCTTCTTCTGGTATCTTATACGACACTGTTCAGAACAATGTAAACAATTACCCGGTAAATTATTTTGGTTTGAATTGTTCTTCGTCATCAATTTTTGACCTAAGTGTACATGATGTAATAGCTGTAACTGGCCTCCACGACCAAGTAGGAAATGTATATGTACATTCTTCGAGTCTATGTGGTTCAATAACTACAGCTACCGTTACCTTAAATTATAGTCCTAAGTATTCCGGCATTTATTCTTATTTATCAACTAGCTCTAATATCGGTAATACAGTTCAATGGTCGCTGACAGGGCTAACAACTAAACCAACGTATATTTATTATTATGTAGTCAGCGGTGCGAAATTTTTAAAAGTTGGAGATACAGTTCTTACGGGAGTCAGAATTGATCCTATAACCGGAGATAATGATACTTCAAATAACACCGAGGTCATTAATGACACCGTGAAGGCAGGTTGCGATCCCAATTTTATTTTAGTCAACCCGGCAGGATGTTTACCACCCGACACAAGTGTGACAACCTTGAAATACACCATTAGCTTTGAGAACACCGGAAACGATACCGCCCATAATATCAATGTTATGGATACATTGTCAGATAGTGTTGATCCCCGTACCTTGGTAATAATCGATGCTTCCGCACAAATGGATATTGCATCTTTCAATATAGGCGGGAAGAATATAGTGAAATTTGATTTTCCCGGTATCAATCTTTTAGACAGTTCACATTACGGGCAATGCAGGGGAATGGTGATGTTCAATATAAAGACAAGACCGGGGTTGGCAGATGGTACAACCATAGATAACCATGCGGGTATTTTCTTTGATATTAACCCGGTGGTGCTGACCAATACGGTGGAAAATATTGTTGGTTGCCCGAACCTTAAAGTACCTGAAGTTAGTAATACGCATAAAGTGGAATTGTATCCTAATCCGGCAAATGATGAATTGGTGATAAGGATGGATAAAGAGGCGTACAGTTCCTTTGTGATTACTGATGAGGTAGGGCAGATGCTGATACAGCAAAATTTGTCTGCACAACAAATGAAGGTAAACATTAAGACGCTTCCGGCAGGGCTTTATTACATAACTTTAAAAGGGAATAATGGAACCGTTGTAAAGAAGTTTGTGAAGATGTGATTTAATTCAAAATTCAAAAGCCAAAATTCAAAGAGGAGAAGTCTGATCAAAAAAAAAATAGTTAGAAGCATTCTAAAACCAAAGTTATGAAACTGAAAAATATCCTCCTTTTTGCTTTGTTATTTTTAGGTGTTAGCACCTCTGTAAATGCGCAATACTGCCCGCCAAATATAGATTTTGAAACAGGAACGACCAGTAACTGGCAGTACTTTAAAGGAAGTGTTTCATCAGGCCCGGTTTATACACTAATCAGTTGTGCTCCAACCAAGGGTATGCATACAATTACATCCGGTACAGATACCGATCATTATGGAGGATTTCCAATTGTTGGAAATGGGCTCTATTCCCTTGAATTAGGCCATGATACTATAAACATGAATGCAGACAGGGCCCGGTATTTTGTTCATGTACCAACTGGCGGATCCATCTATAATCTGATTTATCATTATGCAGCGGTATTAGAGAATCCGGCTCATCCGCCATCTGCTCAACCAAGAATGGAAGTAAAGGCTTATGATTCTTCAACAGGGCTGGTAGTTGCATGTGATTCATTTTGTTTTGTATCCTCCAGTTCATTATATGGTTTTATTCTTTCAACAGTTTCTCCCGGCGATGTGTATTACAGGCCGTGGACAGCAGGGACAATGAATTTAAAGGGATTTGGTGGGCATACAATAGCTGTTGAATTTACTATAGCCGGCTGTAGTTATGCCGGGCATTTTGGCTATGGTTATATAGATATGGGCTGTGGGCTGTTTGCAACTAAAATGTCAACCTGTGGAGGGCCAACTGTAACACTGAGTGGCCCGGCAGGCTATGCACACTATCGTTGGTGTGATTCTGCAACTATGACGACGATAGATACGACGCAGAACGTCACAATTCCAACGCCTGGAGTACCTACAAAATATGTGGTTATACTGACACCTGCGCCTGGTTATGGTTGCCCGGATACGCTTTATACGGAAGTAATACCGATTATTCCTTGCTCAGGAACACCTTCATCCGGGGGGGCTTATGCAATAAGGTCAGCAGTTTGTGGTGACCCTGATACTTTAACTGTAACAGGCTACTCTACGATTTGCGGTCTTACTTATCAGTGGCAATCTTCACCAGACAATATAACCTGGGTTAATATGCCAGGAGCTACTACTGTTTCATGCTCTTATTACCATCCGTATATTCCTATGTATTACCGTTGTATAGTTACATGTACTGCCAGTGGATTGGCAGCTACTTCAAGTCTGGTATATGTTCCGGCAATTGCCGGAGTTGGATTATCTTCTGTAACTGTTCCTCCTGATACAATATGTAATGGCGCTGAGTTTTATGTAAGCGCCTGCGGCGCTTCAACTACTTATAATGTTGCAAGTTTTTATGGAGATGGAACTTCTGATACAAATGCATTAACTACAAGTGGTATTCGCCATGCTGATTATTATCATCATTACTCATTCCCCGGAACATACTCCATAAAGCAAATTTTATACGATGGTTCTTTCCCTGTAGATTCAGCCTATTTCTCCTATAATTATATTTACTGCAGCACTTTGCCAATAAAATTTTATAACGATGACAACAACAATTGTATAAACGATTCGGGAGAAACCAGCTTTCAGCCTGTCCTCACAGAAGTAGATTCAAATGGGATACCTATTGATACAATTTCTGCAACCAGCGGTTTTTATTATTTAACATATGGCGGCCCTGGTACTGTTTATCGTTTTAAGGTTATATCTGCACCTCCATGGTTGGTGTTAACGTGTCCTTCTTCCGGTATTTTGTATGATACAATTCAGCCTCTGGTTAATTATTATAGTACAAAATATTTTGGATACAATTGTTCTCCAGGAAGTTTCGACCTGACAGAAAATGGGGTATTAAACAGTTATTTAAATATGCAGACTGGGGATATTTTCGTAAACAATGCTAATGTCTGTACTTCTTTGGGGGCAATAGTAACTGTAAACTTTAGTCCGAAATTCATTTTTTCTTATTCCAGGCCTCTAGCGACTTCCGTAATAGGGAATACCGTTACTTGGAATTTAAGTGGTTTAGGTTCCAAACCTGTTGATCTCTATTATGTAGTAAAGACCTACCCATTTCTTGCTTCTGGAGATACAGTTCATACAACTATTAATATCAACCCTGTTATTGGAGATTCAGATACTACAAATAATAGTGAGATTATTGTGGATACAGTAAGAGTTTCGCATGATCCTAATTTTATTTTAGTTAGCCCAGAAGGCTGCATTCCATCTACAACACCAACAACAAACCTAAAGTACACCATCAGTTTTGAAAACACAGGTAATGACACAGCCCATAATATTTATGTGATGGACACTTTGCCTGTGAATGTGGATCCTCATACGCTGGAAATTGTAGATGCTTCGGCTCAAATGGACATAGCGTCGTTCAATATCGCAGGACATAATATTGTGAAGTTTGATTTCCCAGGTATCAATCTTTTAGATAGCACGCATAAAGGGCAATGCAGAGGAATGGTGATGTTCAATATCAAAACAAGGGCAGGGCTGGCAGATGGTACAACTATAGATAACCATGCAGGTATTTTCTTTGATATTAATCCGGTCGTGCTGACCAATACTGTGGAAAATATTATTGGCTGCCCTAACCTTAAAGTACCTGAAGTAAGCAATGCGCATAAAGTGGAATTGTATCCTAATCCTGCAAATGATGAATTGGTGATAAGGATGGATAAGGAAGCGTATAGTTCCTTTGTGATTACTGATGAGGTAGGGCAGGTGCTGATACAGCAAAATTTGTTTGCCCAACAAACGAAGGTGAATATTAAGACGCTTCCGGCAGGGCTTTATTACATTACCTTAAAAGGGAACAATGGAACTGTGGTGAAGAAGTTTGTGAAGATGTGATGTTAATTCAAAATTCAATGAGGAAAAGGATAAATGCGTCCTTTGTTTTCTTCTTTTGATTTACCTTTGCCCGACTGAAAGAATTAATAATTATTAGTGTGGGAAAATCTGTTTTGTTTTCAAGGTTTATTTTTTGTTTAATGGTGCTGTATAGTATTGGATCTGTTGCCCAGGAACCAAAAAAACATGCACATCATAAGGGGGCTATCTACTTTAGCTGGGGGTATAATGAAGAGTGGTACTCCAATTCCACAGTTCATGTAAAACAGGATGCAATAGGAGATAATTACAATATGGTAAAGGTGCAGGCCCATGACCATAAAGGCTGGGACGAACAATTGCTCCATGAACAGCTTTCCATTCCGCAATATAACTGGAGACTGGGTTATTATTTTAATGATAAACGCGACCTTGGCGTAGAGATTAATTTCGACCATACAAAGTACATTATCACAGAAGGGCAGCATATTTCCTTTAAAGGAACGCACAATCATTTACCCATTGATTCAACTATACTGTTTAATCAATCCAATGGATTTTTCTATTACCTTAATAATGGCGCTAATTTCCTGCTTTTCAATATTGTGAAAAGAGTACCGATTTACCATACTGATGATAATAACCTCGGTATTGATTTTATTGGTAAAGCCGGCATTGGCCCGGTTGTGCCGCATGTACAAAACAGTTTTTTCGGACATCCTAACCAGCAGCATTTTCAGCTTGGCGGATGGAATACCGGCCTCGAAACCGTGGTAAGAGTTACTATTATGCGTTATGCATTCCTGGAGTTTTCACAGAAAATAGATTATGCCCGCTATAGCGGACTTAAGATATATGATGGCACTGTAAGCCAAAACTTTGGTACTTATGAATTGATACTTAGTGCTGGTGTTATATTTCCTGCTCATAAGCATAACCCTATGTTCCAAAGTAAAGGAATAATCCCTGCTCCCTAAAGGGAGATAAAATCAATGGATGCGCTTTTTTAAAAGTTTTTTTAATTTTTTCTTTTAAATTTTATTTAAAGTTATCTTTGTACAAAGTACTTCTTTTATGAATCGTATATATATAATATTGGCCTTTTTATTGGTTAGCGCTTCTTCTTTTGCACAAACTTCGGAAGATGCAACAGTTGAATTGTCAGCTACAGTTCAGGTAACTCCTCCAAGGATTACCTTACAATGGAAACGGAATAGCTTTTATACCCCGTCTTATTATATTTATAAAAAAACTAAAACCGCTACAGCATGGAGTACATCCATTGCTATGCTCCCGTCAACCGATAGCACTTTTGTGGATAGTCTGGTAGTTGCTGATTCTGCCTATGAATACCAGGTATTAGCATATGTTGGTTCAACAGTAGATGCTTCAGGATATATTTATGCAGGTATCAGAAATCCGGCAATTCATAACAGGGGAACTTTATTATTGATTGTAGATAGCACTTTTACGGACTCTTGCAAAACGGAGATTGCCAGAATGATGAGCGATCTCAGCGGCGATGGCTGGCAGATCATCAGGCACGACTTTGCACGTACAACAACTGATGCTGCCATCAAAGCAGTAATAACTAATGATAATGCTACTAATACTAATGTAAAGGCCGTATTACTTTTAGGCCATGTTGCTGTACCGTATAGTGGCGACCTGAATCCGGATGGTCATCCTGACCACCTTGGCGCCTGGCCGGCAGATGTTTATTATGGTGTAATCCCCAGTACCTGGACTGATGCTACTATTAATGATGTGAGCGCCGGTTACCCTGCCAACCGGAATATTCCGGGAGATGGAAAGTGGGACCAGACAACTATCCCTTCCGCTTCAATTCTGCAGGTAAGCCGTATTGATTTCAATGATATGCCTGCATTCAGCGCTACGGAAGTGCAAATGATGCGAAGTTATCTGAATAAGGATCATACTTATAAAATGGATTCTCTAGTTATGAGACATAGGGGAATAATCAGCGATAATTTTGGCTTTTTTAGCGGAGAGGCTTTTGCTGCTAATAGCTGGAGAAATTTTGCGCCGATGGTTAGTAAGGACAGCCTGACTGTTGTTGGCTCCTCATTGATAATATCTTCCCTTGCTGCTTCAACCTACCAATGGGCGTATGGCTGTGGCGGTGGTACTTTTACGAGCGCGGGTGGTATTGGGAATACTACTGATTTTGCCAGCAACCCGATAAATGGCATTTTTACTATGATCTTTGGAAGTTACTTAGGTGATTGGAATGTTCAGAACAATTTTCTTCGTGCTCCATTATGTTCCAGTACCCCGGCATTGACCTCTTGTTGGGCAGGCAGGCCGAACTGGTTTTTGCATCATATGGCATTGGGTGAAAATATTGGTTATGGTGCTTTGCTCACTCAGAATAATAGCGGGGTATTATATGGTCCCTCCAACTATGGCGCCAAATGGGTACATGTAGCCCTTATGGGTGATCTTAGCTTAAGGACAGATTACATTAAACCGCCCACAAATTTTGTAGTAACTACGGCATTTCATAAAGGCGCTACACTCAGCTGGACTGCATCACCAGATCCTGCAGTTATAGGTTATTATGTGTATAGGGCAGACAGCGCTTATGGTTATTTCAAAAGATTGAATTCCACCATGATTACCGCTACAACCTGGGTTGACTTTTCCGGTACAAGTAGTTTGAAATACTACATGGTCCGGCCAGTAAAATTACAGTCAACGCCATCTGGAACTTACTATAACTTAGGGGTGGGAGTTACTGATTCAGCGACGGTATCCTATGGCCCGCTTGATGTAGCTGCTATTGTTCCGGCAATCAACCTTTCTGTTTTCCCTAACCCTGCCCAGAACAATCTGAATGTTGTCGTTAGCGTGGATGTGCCGGCTGTAGCCACAATGTATATGATCAATGAAACAGGGCAAAAATTCAATGCTGCTACAAAACAGCTGAATGCAGGGGATAATCATTATTCTGTAAATATTGCCAACATGCCTCCGGGCGTTTATTCTTTAATAGTAAATACAGGCCAAAATACTACCGTGAAGAAATGGGTGAAACTATAATGAGTAAAAAGCGATTATTTTTGTTGATAATTACCTGTTCTTCCTTATTTTTTGCCTCATGCGAAAATGCTTTAACGGTTAAAGGGACGGTATATTCAAATGATACCAAAGAACCACTGAAAGGTGCAAGAATAACATTTGTGCTTGACAGCGAGATAATTCAAAAATCCCAGGCTGAAACTGATACTGTTCCAAAAGATAAGCGAATGGAAATGAGAAAGCAGGGAATAAAGGATGATTATGGTCCCCAGATATTTGGATTCGGACGGTATGTGATACCCTATACAAATGATACCGGCAGATTTGTTGTTGGCAGCATCCTGCTCCGGAAATATCACAACTGGAAATTGATTGTTTCTAAAGAAGGATATAAAACAGACACTTTTGGAGCTGAACAGGTTTCAGACAAGTATAGCGGTAATTTTAAGATCTATTTGAAAAAGGCAGAGTAGCGCGTTTATTACAAATACTATAATGAAATTCCTATTTTGGGATTAATGGACCGCAACGACTGTATAAAATCATCCGGATTATCGGGAGTAATAATGAGCTTTTTATTGTTTGTTTTTTCTACCAGGATATATTTTTTTCTTTGGGTGCAGTACCACGTCATACTTCCCATTGTTTTATTATAATATAGCCCGGTATATCCGAATATGCCTCCATTGCCAAAAGTTCGGATAGTGCCTTTCATTTCACCTTTTTGTAACAACCTTACCGTTTTTATTTCAGAAAATCTGATGACCACCGGTTTGAATTTCCTTTCAATGGTAATGCTGTTATTGTCAACTATCACTGAAAGTGGTTTTAGAAAATACATGATAATGACCAGGCCTCCAAGTACAATTGGCCCTAATGCGCTTAGAACCAATACTAATGGTTCATCGCCTGATTTTTTATAAGCATAAAAGCCTGCAAAAAATATTACCACGGCTAATGCTATAATAGACCAGGTAATAATATAAGAAGTTTGATCGAGAGATGATATGAACTTTTTCATGAGGTTATATTTTTTATTTTACTCCTTTAATAAATTTTACAATTTCCGGCATAAATCCGGGGCTGAGTGGCAGGTCGGGATTTGAATAGGTGGCAATGTTTTGCTGCCTGTCTTCAGGGGCTTGTTTCAGGATATGGTTCATGCCTTTTACTAATTTCAGCGTAGCATGTGGACTGGCTTTTTTAAGTTTCGCGGCTTCTTCCATACCTACCTGTATATCTGTTGTGCCTTGTAATATCAATACCGGGATGGAAAGTTTCCTGATTTCCTGTTGCGGATCATATTTCAGCCATGAGATCATATAAGGCAATACAGATGGGCGAAATATTGATGTAAGAGAAGGATCTATATTTTTCACCGTATATCCTTTATCAAGGCTGTCTAAAATAATCGTGGCTTTCTCAGCCAATTCCTGTGATTGCACGCCAATCTGTTTTTCTAAAGTTCTATCCGCTCTTTCTCCCAGCCCTGCAACAGAAATATAAGCGTTTGCTTTCCCTTTACCAGCTGCTATGATTCCTATCAGCGAACCTTCGCTATGACCTAATATGGTCACCTTAGAAAAACGAGGGTCTTTATTCAGCATTCCAATAAAGCCGGTAGCATCATTTACCATATCATTAAAGCTTATGCTTTCTTCATCTTTCATAGCACCGGCGCTTTCTCCAATTCCACGTTTATCATAGCGCACACTGGCTATACCGGCTTTTTGTAATGAATCGGCTATCATTTTATAGGTATTGCCTTTTAGTCCCATTGCAGCACAGTTGCCGTTTCTGTCAGTAGGGCCTGAACCCGCTATTATTAACACTACGGGTACTTTTTTCCCATTTCCAGGCAGGGCTAAAGTGCCATAAATATTGCCGGTTGCCGTTTTTAAAATAATGTTCGGTTTTTCGGTATTATTTGTTGCTTTGTCATTAGTGGTTGGTTTATCTTCCTGGTAGGGTGTAAACCTGAAATTCTGAAGCTTATTTTCCTTCGTAAGACCAACGACTAATATGAGTGTTCCTTTACTGAAGCCGGTTTTATAATAGGTAAAGTGCTCATCCTGCTTAGTGAATTCATTTGATTGCATTTCACCAAACTGTTCATGGAGCTTACCCACCATTTCGGTTGTTTTGTCAAGCGGCATCATGCCTTTTATCCGGTCTGCAAATAAGCTGAAAACGCTGTCTGGCTGTTTCAGGTTATAGAATTTCTGAAACTTATTTACCACTGCATCATAGTCGTTTCTCGATTGTGCAGTAGTGATAATGGCTTGCGCTGAAAGGATGAATGCTAATACGGTTCTTTTCATAAATTTCAGATAAAATGGTTATAAACCTGGTAAAGAATAACATGAGATAATATTTCTGCAATGAGCATTCCTGCAATGAATATTCCAGTTGCTTTGCGGCCTTTCATATTTACCGATATTGTAAACGCATTATACATAAGCGCAACCATCCAGATTACAAATGGAATTAATAACAGTCCAAGTAAAATACTACCCATAAATGCATACATTGCATCCATTGCCTCATCAACATTATGGAATACAGGGAACGGTTTAAGGCCAAAACCTATTATGGGTCCCATGATCATAGGCCACCGGGCTAATGCAAGCGTACCGGCTACATCCACAAAGCGGATGGCAGATTTTGAAAATATCAACCCGGCGGGATATAATAACAATACCAGACATCCCCAGTCTATCAATTGTTCCCAAAAATAAACCTGTAACGGAGCTACCCGGCCGGTATGCATATCAATAACACCATCGAGATGGGAGTGGCTGTAATAACAAATAACTGCTGTAACCAACATAATTGCCCAGCCTATAAGCAGTGACTGCATACCGGCTATATAGAAAAAAGGATTGAAGAGCCACTTTTTCATCTGAATATTTTTTGATTTTTATAATTGCCAGATGGAACTTCCATTATCTTTCTGAATTGGTTCAAGAGCAGAATATTCATTGCTCTGAGTGCTAATTCTGAACTTTTGCATGGTCGTTTCATTTAGTAGAAGTTTTTAAGTTGTTTTGATTAGTTTCTATTTTCAGAATAATATCATCAAGCAGATTCCGGACAGTAGGGTAGCTAAGGCCTAATTTCTGGGCCATTATTTTCAGGCTGCCGCTGCATTTTACAAAATCAACTATAAAATCCTGCTCCTGTTGAGTAAGGCTGGCTAGAAGCGGCAACCCGAAAATACCCGACACTTCGGTGGAGCATTTTTCACAAACTAGGCTTTTTACCTTCAGTACAGAGGCGCAGCTGGGACAAATATGAGGTAGATTGTTTTGCATATTATTACACAAAAGTAATAAACTTTTTAATAAAATTTAGTTTTTAGTAAATAAAATTGAAAAAATGTTGAAAATAATAGTAAAATGATGAAATAATCTTTTTTACCGACTATGGAGTTGTGGGATCCTATTTTTAACGTGTGGCGATTATTAATATGGCAATCAATTAGTTAACTATATTTAGCATAGGTGTTCCATACAAGGCAACTCGTCCTCGTTTATAACGAGGATGCCACAGCAGTGCGTTTGTAACGCACAAAAATAACCACTCGTCCTCGTTTATAACGAGGATGCCATGGCAGTGCGTTTGTAACGCACAAAAAAAATATTATTATCGAAACATTTCAGCAGACAGATATATCATCGAAGATAACCACTCGTCCTCGTTTATAACGAGGATGCCACGGCAGTG
>CAISOH010000134.1 GCA_903887005.1 uncultured Bacteroidota bacterium
ATTTTGTTAATACATATATCATATTGTATTTTTGATAAAAAATACAATATAAATTATTAATTTAAAAAATACAAATTGTGACATTTTTATTTTATAGTATGAAATTTTAATTGCAGTTCGGTCAACTTCACTACAGTGCCATATTGTTATCTTTGCAGTCAAGGCTACTAATCATGTTCAGTTAAGCGTAAATCACTGCTATGTTTAAAACAGACTTTTTAATCATCGGTTCAGGTATTGCCGGGCTCACTTTTGCAGTAAAAACAGCCCGGAAATTTCCTGATAAAACAATAACCATTCTTACCAAGGCTAATACGGATGAAACTAATACAAAGTATGCCCAGGGCGGCATAGCTGTGGTTAATGATCTGGAGCATGATAGCTTTAAGAAACATATTGCAGATACACTGGGAGCAGGAGATGGATTGTGCAATGAAGAAATAGTGGATATAGTGGTAAAAGAAGGTCCTCTTAGAGTAAATGAAATAATAGAATGGGGAACTGAATTTGACAAGGATACAAAGGGAGATTATTTACGAGGCAAAGAAGGTGGTCATTCTGAGTTTCGGATTCTTCATCATAAAGATATTACCGGCTTTGAGATAGAAAGGGCCCTGGTAGAAGAAACGAGGCTGTATCCCAATATAAAAATATATAATCATTGGTTCGTAGTTGATATTATTACCCAGCATCATCTTGGCTACTTAATTACAAAAGCAACCCCCGATATTACCTGCTATGGAGTGTATGCCCTGAATCTGGAAAGTAAAAACATAGAAACGATACTGGCACGTTGCACCCTTATGGCGTCGGGTGGGGTGGGGCAGGTTTACCGCACAACCACTAATCCCCGTATTGCCACAGGCGATGGTATTGCTATAGCTTACCGCGCTAAGGGAAGGATAGAAAATATGGAATTCATTCAGTTTCATCCTACTGCTTTATTTGAAGCCGGAGTGAGTCCTTCGTTCCTGATAACTGAAGCGGTAAGGGGTGATGGCGGCATACTCAGAAACAAAGACGGAGTGGTATTTATGCCCGGCTATGACGCCCGCGCAGACCTTGCTCCCCGTGACGTGGTGGCCCGCGCCATAGACAGCGAAATGAAACGGACTGGTACAGAGCATGTATATCTTGATTGCCGGGATATGGACAAAGAAAAATTTAAAGCACACTTCCCTAATATTCACGCCAAATGCACCAGCATTGGTATTGATGTTTTTGAGCAGATGATACCGGTTGCTCCTGCGGCCCATTATTGTTGCGGTGGTATTAAGACCGATGAAATGGGCAGGTCTTCCATCATCAATTTGTATGCCTGCGGGGAATGTTCCAGTACAGGGCTGCATGGTGCGAACCGTCTTGCGTCCAATTCGCTGCTGGAAGCCTTAGTGTTTGCTCACCGGTGTGCAGAAGATATGGCTTCGCGAATAAATGATATCCCCTTTAAAGATTCCATACCCGACTGGAACGCATCAGGCACCAATGAGCCGAAAGAAATGATCCTCATTACACAAAGCCTTAAAGAGCTGCAGCAGGTAATGAGTGATTATGTGGGCATTGTCCGCAACGATGTGCGCCTGAAGCGTGCTATGAACCGTATAGACCTGTTGCATAAAGAAACAGAAGAATTGTATAAATCCACCTCTCTGTCGCCACAACTCTGTGAACTGCGCAATCTCATAACCATTGGCTATCTGATAATAAAGGGCGCACAATTCCGTAAAGAAAGCCGGGGGCTTCACTTTAATACCGATTATCCGGATAAAAGTGAATTATTGCAGCAAATAGTATTGTAAATGAATGGTTAGTATCGAATATTGTATGTTTTGTACCTTTAGGCACAATTCAGAAATTTTTTGAATTTTTGAATTTTGAATTTTGAATTTTGAATTTGCATATGAAAGTATTTATATCAGGAGCATCGGGATTAGTAGGCAGCAATTGCCTGAAGCATTTTAAAGAACAGGGCCTGGAAACTATAGGCTCTTACTATTCTTTTGAAACAGATGATACCGTATTCTATGATACCTTAATGCCCGACCACCCTTTTAATTTCGATGTGGCAACATTCGCCCCTGATGTTATCGTTCATTGCGGTGCGTTGACCCATGTGGACTATTGTGAAACCCACGAGCAGGAAAGCTATGAGAAAACAGTACAAAGTACCATAAATCTTATAAAGGTTGCCAAAGAATGTGGCGCTAAGATGGTGTATATATCCACCGACTATGTATTTGATGGTAAGAACGGCCCTTATAAAGAAGATGCGTCAGTTAATCCGATAAGTGTTTATGCGCGGCATAAGCTGGAGGCCGAGCAAATGGTATTACGCGAAATACCTCATTCGCTGGTGTTGCGCGTTACAAATGTTTATGGCAATGAACTGAGAGGTAAAAACTTTGTGGCGCGGATTATAGACCAATGCAAAAACCACCAGAAGCTGACATTAAAACTTCCTTACGACCAGTATGCTTCTCCCGCAAATGCCTGGGATATTGCAAGGGCAATGTATTTGTTGCTCAGAGACCATAAAGAAGGTATTTATCATATCGGGGGAACCGATTTTCTAAACCGGGTGGAACTTGCTTTGCGAGTTCTTAGCTACTTCCCTGATGCCGAATATGAACTGATACCTATAAGCACAGAGGATATGAAACAACCTGCTGCACGTCCACTTATTGGAGGATTCGTGAAAGCTAAGTTCAGCAGTGAATATCCGGAATTCCTGTTCGGGAATATTGATAGTTATATGAAAGAGCAAACCCCTGCCCCCTCCCGCTGAATTAGCGGGAAAAGTGCCGGGGGGCCATCTATTAAGGTTCTTTATCAATTTTCAGCTTCCGTAATCCCTTTAATCTGATTTTTTCTTCATCGCTCATCTTTTCAATAGCAATTGTAAAAGCAATGGGGTTGATGTTTTTGATGTGTTTTTGAAGAAAGGGTAGGGTGTCACCTGGATAGACAGTATTCATTTCACGCAGCGCCCAGCCAACGCCTTTTTGTACGTAATATTCTTTATCTGTAAGCAGCGGCTCCACTAATTCAGCTATCTTATTAAACGGCAGGAAAATTTTCTTTGTGCGGCTGAAATACAACAGGCTAACTAACGATTGCCTGCGTTTCCAAAGGTTTTTGTCCTTATTCCACAGCGCTAATTGTATATAAACTTCGTCAGGATATACTTCCAGCGCCTTGGTGTTTATTTTAGCCAGTGCATCGCAAAATCCCCAGTCATTCACATCTTCCTGCCAGGATACCGAAGTGTCCCAGATTGCGGAAAGAAATTCCTTTTTCTTCACATATTGTTCCAGGAAAAAGAAAGCATGGATCTGAGCCAGCTTATTGTCAGAATGTTTCCATATATAATTCCAGATGGCGAGTTGCGTTTCAAATGGTTCTTTGGAAAAGGAATACCCCTGTTTAAAAGAAGTACGGTGCGCAGGGATAAATGTTGGTGTATTCCCAATACGGTATAATACCTCGTTGAGTTGTTTATTAATGGTCATTTAACGTGTATAAGACATAAGGGAGAATAATGAAAAGTAATATCGTAACCCAACTCAAATTTACAACCGGAAAAATTATCTTTGTATTTATAATTATTTAAAATTATGGGATTCATCCGCCGGAAGATAAGTAAATATTTGGCGGTAGCGCTGGTAGCCAGCCTGTTTTTTTTAACATCCTTTGACGATAAACATAAAAAAATACCAACCTATGATCTGGATTTTTGTTCCCAAATCCATTTTAGTGATTCTGCCAGCCTGTCGAAGCAATTGGCGGGCCTCACTGACAGTATGAAGGAAAAAACCGGTGTTTTTGTATTGGAAGATGGTGGTACAGCGATGATTGCGCGTGCCTGGCTGGCTGAACATGCCGAAAAAACAATAGACATTCAATATTTTATTTTTTCTACCGACAATGTTGGGTTAATAGCTTGTGATTATCTCGTAAGGGCTGCAGACAGGGGGGTAAAGGTCAGATTACTGATTGACGATATGATGGTTGACGCAAGCCCTCATGAAATACTTGCATTAGATTCGCATGAAAACATTTCGATAAAAATTTATAATCCTGGTGTAAATCTTGGGAAGAACCTGGTAAAAAAGTTGACAAGGATTGCAACAAACTTTAAGGCGGCAAATCAACGCATGCACTGTAAGACCTTTACGGTTGATGGCAAGGTAGTAATAACCGGTGGAAGAAATATTGCTGATGAATACTTTGATTATGACCACGAATTTAATTTCCGAGACAGGGATGTATTAATGATAGGTAAAACGGTAAAGGCTGTGCATAACTCTTTTGAAGAATTCTGGAACAGCCCTTTAAGTGTGCCGGTAACCGAACTGGTTGAGGAACCAGGGTATGATACCACGGCAAAAAATCGTTTTGAAAAACTCCACCAATATGCCTGCAATCCGGAAAATTTCTGGCCCCAGGTACGGGCGCGTATTAAAAATTTGCCGGAGGCTTTTAATAACATTCAAAAATCAGGTGAACTTGTATGGTTGGATTCGGTAGAATTTGTGTCTGATGTGCCGGGTAAAAATGAGAGTGATGGATTAAAGGGTGGCGGGATAACCACAAATAAATTGATGGGTCTTGTGAAAAATGCGAAAAAATCAATAGATATACAATCGCCCTACCTGATTATGACAAATATGGGTAAGGAGCTTTTCAGGGATGCAGTGAATCGCGGAGTTAAAGTCAGGATTATGACCAATAGCCTGTGTTCAACAGATAATCTGGAAGCGTTCAGCGGTTACCAGAGAGTAAGAAAAGATTTGCTGGCATCGGGTATCAGGATCTTTGAGTTCCGGCCTGATGCAAAAGAAAGATATAAAATTATGACAGGCGCACTCCAGGAAAAATTGAATTACACGCCAACCTTTGGATTGCATGCAAAGACAATGGTCATTGATGGCCATATTACTGTAATCGGGTCCTTCAACCTTGACCCTAGAAGCGCCAACCTGAATGCCGAGTGCATTTCAGTTATTCATTCCGAAAAAATAGCGGCGGGTGTTTTAAACGGAATGGAAGAAGAATACAAACCGGAAAACTCGTGGGAGACGACAGTTCATTTTAACCCCGACTCAAAGGCAGCGAATAAGAAACGCATGAAAACATGGACCAGAAAGGTGGTCCCGAAATCTATATTGTAATGATGGTGGCAAATACTCAACAGATGAAGAATGGAACTTCAAGGTATTAAAGTACATAATAGTATCAACCGGCCATGGCATTACTATACACTTTTATCTCATTATACAGTGTATCGCGTTCCACCGGTATCCTGCCCACCGCATGAATCATATCGCACAATTCTTCGGTGCTGAGTGAAGGGTTTTGTTCTTCAGAGCCAGCCATGGAGTATATTTTTGTTGTATCGTCAATTGTGCCGTCCAGATCATTTACGCCAAATGACAAAGTGAGCTGCGCTGTCTGGCGGCCAAGCATGGGCCAGTATGCTTTCAGGTTGCGGAAGTTGTCCATAAAGAGGCGGGAAATAGCAAACAGCCTCAGGTCTTCAACAATAGTTGACTCAACTATGTTCGACATATCATTGTCCTTATTGCGGAATTTGAGCGGGATAAAACAATTAAAGCCTCCAGTCCTGTCCTGCATTTGCCGTAAACGGCTCATATGGTCTATGCGGTGCTCATAATTTTCAATATGCCCGTAGAGCATAGTGGCGTTTGAATGCATACCGAGGTTATGCGCCGTTTCATGTATGTTCAGCCAGCCGTCAGCGTCCACCTTATCAGCGCAAATGATGTTGCGGACATCCGGATGAAATATCTCAGCGCCGCCGCCGGGCAGGGATTGAAGGCCGGCTTCTTTAAGCTTTTGCATGCCCTCTTCAATCGTCAGCTTTGCTTTGCGTATCATGTAATCAAGCTCTACCGCAGTAAAGCCTTTTATATGAAGGCCAGGCCTGTGCGCCCTTATTTTACTCAGCAATTCGCAGAAGAATTCCAGGTTCATTTTCGGATGTACGCCCCCTACAATATGTACCTCCGTCACTGGTTGTCCATCATACTTTCGCACTATGTCCAGCATTTGTTCCATACTTAGTTCCCATCCGTCATCTTTGTGCTTGTACTGGCGGGAATAAGAGCAGAAATTGCAGGTGAATACACAGACATTAGTTGGCTCTATATGAAAATTACGATTGAAGTAAACTCTGCCGTGGTGAAGGCGGTCAGCTACAAAATTTGCCAGTCCGCCCACAAAACCAAGCGCTCCTTTTTCGAAAAGAAGAACGCCTTCCTCTTCGGTAAGGCGCTCCTGGTTCTGTACTTTTTCCGCTATTGCGAGCAGTTTACTATCTGTATTTGCTAGTCTTAAAACGTCTGTAAGATTATATTCCTTAACCATCATTGTAACAAAATTTTCCGGGTAATACTTCCCGATGCAAAGTTACACCGAACAAAGTAAATACCCTTGCTCATTCCTGATAAGTCTATAGAATAATATTCTTTTTGCTGCTCCGCTATATTGATATTCTGTACTTCCTGTCCTATAATATTGAAAATACTTATCTGTTTTAATTCATCAGTTGCCTGGTTGAAAGTAATATATAGAGTGCCTGTTGAGGGATTAGGGAATATATTTAAACCGTTTTTTATGGTAGTTTGCTCAATACCTGTATTTGCAGGCCAGTTCAGTAAGCCAGGGTTCTGGGTCAGTGAATAGTTTTCGCCGGTTACCACGCCTACAATAGAAACCTGGGTCGCCATTACAGCTGCCTGGTCGGGGGTGAAAAGCTGCATGGCCTTATCATCCGTATAATTCATGAAATCAAGAGAGGCAACGCCAATTGGCTGATAGCTAGTTCCAAATGTATCAGTCGCACAGCAATCATGAAAAGTTCCCCCGAGAATACCTGTGTAAACAGGTACGTCATATTTGGAATCTCCTTCCGGGGGGGTATCGTTTAATCCATCATCCGAACCGCTGCCGGCAGTTGGAGTGCCATGGTAGGGACAAGAGGCTTTAACATAAAAAGGACAAAGCCCGTTATCATCTCCCCAGGTATGCCATATCTCAAAAAAGTGGCCAATCTCATGTGTTAAAGTACGGCCCAGGTCATAATAATTTAAACTGGTACCACTTTGAATATAATAATCGGAAGGGGAGGAGCGTTTGCCTAAAACGCCATAATTTATGCATATACCTACTTCACTGAGAGATGTTCCATATGATTTTGGAACGGTAACGCCCAATAGCCCTGTATTATCTGAAAAGTTAATACACCACACGTTGAGATATTTTGTTTCATCCCATGAGTCTAACCCTGAGGTGCCGGCATGTTTTGCATCACTGTAACTATTTGGGCCTTCAACAAATGATGTTGATGTTATTTTTACTTCATAACCGGGAGTAGCGTGGCCGGTTGGGTCTGTGTGCGCTAAACCAAAATGGATCCCGGCTGATGCGTATAATGGCTTCCATAAGGAAGGAATTAACACAGAATCGCTATTTTGCCTGTTATAATCGCGGTTGAGCACTGCAATCTGGGAATCACAACGCCTGCTGATGCCGGCAGTACCTCCAAGCTGGGTGAACTGAGCAGAATTAACAACAATATGAAATATTACCGGAATTGGCGAAGTCGCTGTTGTTTTTTCAGCAACTCCTGTTTTTATATGAAGTTTATAATTATCAGCAATTCCCTGCAGGGAAGCCCGCTGTTCTTCAAACTTTTGTGCTGCTTCAGGATGTTTCGCAATAATGGAGGCCCTTACCTGCTGCGCTCCACAACTCCTTTGGGCGAATGCATAGTTATGCATTAGTATTAAAGCCCCCCCCAGAACTAATAAAGACTTTCTCATTATATCTTTTTGATAGAAACGAAGTTAATGAATCTTAAAGTAACTCAGTGCTAAAGTTATAAAAATAGTCTTATGCAAAAGTTATATCTGTAAATCAGATTACATTTACATGCAAAGGTTTAACGACGATACCTTCATTAACTTCCTTTATTTTTCTTTTTCCGGCTGTTGATCTCATCGCGGATATTGATGGCCCTTACATAATCTTCCTGTTCCAATACCGTATGCAATAGCTTATTCAATTCCTCAAGGCTCATCCTTTTCATATCTGCATCAGGGGCGGGGTTATTGCTAATGGGTACTTTACCGGATTTTGACTCTGTAACAGGTTCGCCTGTTTCAGGTTGTTCCAGGTAAAGGCCTGCAGTTTCCAGTACCTTTTCGTAAGTATATATTTTGCAATTGGCGCGTACAGCCAAAGCAAGGGCGTCGGAAGTACGGGAATCTATTTCAATAGTATCCCCGTCATGCCGGCACATTAATTTGGAGAAGAATATGCCTTCTTCCATTTTGTAAATAACAACTTCTGTCAGATCAATACCAAAGGTGGTCATGAAATTGGCAAAGAGGTCATGGGTAAGCGGGCGGCTGGGCTGCATCCGTTCAAGAGCTACAGCAATTGCCTGGGCTTCAAATCCTCCTATTACTATAGGCAGACGGCGAAGACCATCCACCTCGCCAAGTACTACCGCGTAAGAGTGGGTTTGTGTTATGCTGTGAGATAATGCTACAATTTCAAGTTCTATTTTTTCCATCTATATAAGCGCTGCTAAACTTATTACAATGTGAAGGTAATAAATTTTATAAAAAAATCATTCCAACAATGTTTAAAAAAGAGTTGGCGCCTCTTTTTCGCCGGTATCTTCTCCTGCCTCAGGTATTAATGAGATTTCTTTCGCATCTTCTCCTGCAAGGTAGGTGCCAATCGTTTTCCACCCGGTTACATCTATTGTTTCATGCAAAGCTACTTTTTCTTCTTTCTGGTCAGCCCTTTTTTTGCCTGTTTTTATGATTATTACCGGTTCCTGTTGCGTTGTGACCATTTCCAGGTAGTTGCCCTCGCCATCTTTAATAAAAGAATACCTGCTTTTCAGCGTATGGCTTTCTATCAGGAAACGTTTGGCGTTAAACTGTTTGGATTTTGCGTCGAAATAGATAGCAGTCACCACTTTTTCCGGGTGAAACTTCTCTATACGTATCACATTATCCAAATCATACCTGTTGGTAAGCTCGAAATCTGTCAGTTCATAAGTGCCGTCTTTATAGAAAACAATGATGCGGTCTTTTTCATCAAATCTTCCTAAAAGCATGCCGTTTCCATCTTTGTTTAGTCTGCCTATTGTATCGTCATACCATATTTTCGGAGCAGACAGGGTAGAGCGCCCCTTTTCTTTGAACCTTACACTTCGTACAGGGTACTTTGTTGCCTGGTTGCCCTGGGCGCCGCGGCCTTTTATTTCCAGTTCTTCAAAATAATAATCAAAGACCTTTGTTCTGGCCTTACTGCCCGGAGAAAGCGTAATGGTCAATACTTCCGCTTCCCCATTAGGATTTACGGACAAATATTGCACCTTGCTGCCGGGATTTCCCTTCGTCAGGTCATATTCCTTATCCCTGGTAATCCCCGTAACGTTAAAGCGCTTGCCATAAGTAATGCCCGATTTGCCATCCATATAGAGCATATTGTAGGTAGTACGCTCATCATTTTTCTGAAATATAGCAAGGTGCAGGATGTCCTTACCGACAAAGTTTTTATCCGAGACCTTTGAAACCACCATTTTTCCGTCTTTACGGAATACAATAATATTATCAATGTCGGAACAGTCGAATGCGAACTCGTCTTTTTTCAGTCCGGTGCCTATGAAGCCTTCTTTGTAGTTTACATAAAGCTTGGTATTGGCAATGGCTACAGTGGTAGCATGAATGGTTTCAAACGGGCGGATATCCGTCTTTCGTTCACGGCCCTTGCCATATTTTCTCAGCAGGTTCTCATAGTAGCGAATGGAATAGTCGTTAAGATTGGCAATATTGTTTTTTACCTCAGCTATGTCCGCTTCTACTCCCTTAATATGTTCATCCGCTTTAAACGCATCATACTTGGAGATACGTTTGATGCGTATTTCGGTAAGTTTTATAATGTCTTCCTGTGTTACCAGGCGGCGGAGGTTCTTTATATAAGGCTTTAATCCATCGTCAATAGCTTTAATTACCCCTTCCCAGGTGGTTTGCTCTTCTATATCACGATAAATGCGTTTCTCTATGAATATCTTTTCCAGCGACGAGTAGTGCCAGTCTTCATTTAGTTCATCCAGCTTTATTTCCAGTTCATGGAGCAGCAGTTTTTTGGTATGGTCAACTGAGTGTTTTAGCAGGTCGCTTGCGCCAACAAAATGCGGCTTGTCGGCAATGATAATACAGGCGTTGGGCGATATGGATATTTCACAATCAGTGAAAGCGTACAACGCATCAATCGTCTGGTCAGTGGAAACGCCGGGTGCAAGCTGCACAGACAGTTCCACATCTTTTGCCGTATTGTCGGTAACGCTTTTTATTTTTATTTTGCCGCTTTCATTGGCTTTTAAAATGCTATCGGCAAGTTGCGTGGTTGTGATGCCATAAGGTACATCACGGATAGCTATCGTTTTTTTGTCCACTTCCTCAATACGGGCACGGACACGCACTTTACCGCCCCTGGCCCCATCATTGTAGTTGCTGACGTCTATCATCCCCCCCGTCATAAAATCGGGGTATAGTTCAAATTTCTTTCCTTTCAGGTGCTTGATTGCGCCATCTATAAGTTCACAAAAATTGTGCGGTAATATCTTGGTACTAAGCCCCACAGCTATTCCTTCAGTGCCCTGCGCCAACAGCAGCGGGAACTTCATCGGAAGGGTTACCGGTTCATTCTTACGGCCATCATAGCTGAGTTGCCAGTTGGTGGTTTTTGCATTAAAAGCCACTTCCAGCGCGAACTTTGACAGGCGGGCCTCTATATATCGCGGAGCAGCGGCGCTGTCGCCGGTACGCACATCGCCCCAGTTACCCTGCGTTTCAATAAGTATGTCTTTTTGCCCCAGTCCCACAATCGCATCGCCTATAGAGGCATCTCCATGCGGATGGTATTGCATGGACTGGCCGATGATGTTGGCAACCTTATTGAAACGGCCATCATCCATTTCCTTCATGGCATGGAGAATACGCCGCTGCACGGGCTTCAGCCCGTCTTCAACGGCAGGTACTGCACGCTCCAATATCACATAGCTGGCATAGTCGAGAAACCAGCTTTGATACATGTCATTTATCATTACCGCGCTCTGCCCGGCAAATTCATTCTGTTCAGCCATTTATTACCCCGCTCAAAAATTACAGACTGCAAAATAATTCATAGTGGGGAAATGAAGGGAGTTTTTTTGAGAAGGAGTGTTCCTAAAGACGTTTTGTTTCTCAAACAACTGCGCAGAAAAGCTATTTTAAAAAATTACCTCTTTAATTTTTCAATTTTTCACCGTACCTTCGCCGTCCAAAATAAGGGTTTTGTAGCTCAGTTGGTAGAGCAGCTGACTCTTAATCAGCGGGTCTGGGGTTCGAGCCCCCACGGAACCACCAAATTGAAGTATTGAAAATCAAGGGGTTGCATTCATTTGTGGCTCCTTTTTTCATTGATTTTCCAA
>CAISOH010000135.1 GCA_903887005.1 uncultured Bacteroidota bacterium
AAAATCAACATGTTTGAAACTGCTGTCTAAAGAAAGACCATTTTTTTGACAAGCAAAAAAAATATCGCTAACAAAATTCACCTGTACCAACCAGAAAATTTGAAATGTATTGCCGGAATATGTGTTTATGAATAATGCAGGGTAAAGAGAGTTTATGCACAATTACCAATTTTTATTTTTAAACAAAGGTGTGAATTTTGGCCTTGAGTCAGGATTGTTAGTTTCGGTTCAATGAATGCCGTCACAGACGGAGTTTTATTTGCAGTTCCAGATGCCCCTGCAGGAACATCTACAACAACGTATTTTTTATTTTATATATTTTGTGCAACAATTTTTTTTCCAAAAATCAAACACAAAGGCAAATAATCTGGCAGTGTTGATCAGGTAACAATAATTGCATAATTTTATTTATCAGACTCAGATAAAAACAATAATCAGATGGCTGAAAACAGGAAAAACAGCAAATGGTATAAAATATGGAAGGCGCTATTCAAGGTGAGTATGTACTACTTTGCAATACTTATTATTGGATGGGTACTTAATGGAGTAATAGACCATCTTAATGATTTTCTGTTCCCTTATTTTTTACTCATTATCATTATGGCCCCGGCATTGCTTATATCGTTCGTAGCGTTATTTATCATGCGGGAAAATGACCGGGAACGGGAACGCATCAAAGAATATAATGAGCAAAGAAGTGAAGGAAGTCAGTAAACAAGCGAAGCACAGTTAGCCTAAGGTTATGACAATTGCTCCATTATATTATCTCTGTTCATTCAATTGAGCAATAAAGCCATTTCGTAATTGAGCCATTTTTTACATTTCCACATTATCGCATTTTCACATTAATTCAGCCATTAGGCTATTTCGTAATTGAGCCATTATATTATATCTTTGAGCTTTATGCGCAACATCAAGATCATAGAAGTAAGGTCTGAAATAGGGGCCGGTACGCGCGGCGCCAGCCTCGGCATTGACGCTATCAAGATAGCCGCGCTCGACTTCATGAGCAACCTCTTCGTGAACTTCCCTTCTGAAGTAATAGAAAATGAAAACAGATTGCTGTATGAGCCTATCGCATCCCCTTACGCAAAACGAATTCAGGGTATTTTAACCATGTATGAGCGGGTATCGAAGGCGGTATGTGAAACGGTTAAATCGGGCTTGTTCCCCTTAGTGCTGGCGGGCGACCACAGCACAGCGGGCGCTACCATTGCAGGGCTGAGAATGGCCAAACCCAAGCGCCGCCTCGGGGTGGTGTGGATTGACGCACATGCAGATCTGCATTCGCCCTATACAACGCCATCGGGCAATATACATGGTATGCCACTGGCCATTTCGCTGGGAGATGACAATATAGACAACAAGGTGCATGATCCCGATGAGAAGACACTGGATTTCTGGAAAAAGCTGAAAGGCATAGGTAAAATAGAACCTAAGATCTTACCAGAGGATATCGTGTTCATCGCTCTCCGCGACTTTGAAAAAGAAGAAGAAGCCATCATCAAAAAGGGGAATATTAAAGTGATACCTGTGGCGGAAATCCGCAGGAAAGGAGTAGAGAATGTGGTGCGTCAGAGTTTCCTGCATCTCTCGGCCTGCGATGATATTTATGTCACCTTTGATGTGGACAGCCTTGACAGTTCCATATCCCGCGGCACAGGTACTCCTGTAAGCAACGGACTTAAAGAGCGGGAAGCGGAAGACCTGCTGGCGTCTTTTATGCAGCATCACAAAATATGCTGCTTAGAGGTTGCAGAAGTAAATCCCACCCTCGACAAGGAAAATATGATGGCGGAAATCGCCTTCAACATCCTGCAGCGAAGCGTGAATTTATTGCTGTTGAATTGAGGAACTGTTAGCAGTTTGAAATAAACCAGGGTTTTCAACCTTTTTGGTCAATGTCATTACTTTATTGAATGAAATAGCAATTACTTTAAAATATTTCGCCCCAGGGGGCAGGGAAATGTTTGTTTTGTTCCGATGGGCGTTGCCCATCGCTATCATATTCCGCCCCCATAGGGCTTAACGGTGTTTTTTTCATTTAACCGATGGGCGTTGCCCATCGCTATTTATATTTTGCCCCTACAGGGCTTAAGTTAATGCCATTGACTTTTTAGTTTTAACTTTTGATTTTTGACTTATAATCTGATTTTGCCACAGTTTCCAACTTTTTGGTTTTAACTTTTCACTTTTAACTTCCCACTCATTTCACAATCACACACTTGATGGGCCTGCCGGAAATTGATACAGAATCGGGGATGGAGAGTAATGAATTGCGGCCGCGTTTCTGCACCATTATATGGTCGAAATACACTGTGTCGCCGGGCTTTACGCGGTTGTAGATACTCAGCGCCACCTCGCCGTCTGCTGTAGTATCGCTGTTTGTTGATAAATCCCTGCTGATGGTATCTCCGGGGCAATATTCGGATGCAAAGTCAACGAGCTTCATTAAGTTTCCTGCTTCGTCTTCATAGACCTTATGTTCGGCAAAACTAAAATCAAAACCAATGACTTTGTATTTATTTCCAAGGGAATCATGTGAAGTAAGCCCCTGCATCAATAATTCAGCAAACATTTCCTTCTGAATAGGGCCGCCCTTATAATCGGAATTGCCAAAATACACCGGTGGATTAAATACCTTACTGTTTCCGGCGCCCTTTGCAGGTTGTTTACTATTCGCCTTTTGCTGCCCTGAAAGGTTCACACCGATCACCATGAAAAAGGTAAGTAATAAAATAATTGAAGTCCGGCTCATAATTCAAAAATAAAAAAATAAAGAGTCAAACCAATATATTTTTTTAAACGGTCGTGATTGAGATTGTATTACATGTTCAGACTATTCACTGCGCACCATGCCATCATACCCATGCCGACCTGTAAAGCATCTTCATCAATATCGAAATGGGAGTTATGCACAGGGGCTGTGAACTGTTTGCCGTCCCTGCTGGTACCTATACGAAAAAAACAACCGGGCATGTGCTGTGTATAGAAACTGAAATCTTCGCCTGCCATGCGCATATCCAGTTCATGCACATTACTATTCCCAACGTATGCTTTGCCCCAGATCTCGGCCTTCGCCGTCAATGCCGGGTCGTTATAGAGAGAAGGATAACCCGGGGGTATTTCTACTATTGCGGTAGCGCCATAAGCGGCACAGGTTTGCTCCGTAAAATCCTTTATCCACTGATGCGCTTCATAACGCCACTTCTCATTCATGGTGCGGAAGGTACCGAGTATCTCTACCGTTTCCGGGATTACATTGGTTGCGAACCCACCCTGTATCTTCCCGAAAGTAAGCACTGAAGGTACAAGCGGGTTACACTTGCGGGATATTACCTGCTGCAACCCGGTTATTACCAGAGCTGCAATTGCAATCGGGTCTGGTGTCTGGTGCGGCAGGGCGGCATGTCCACCCTTACCTTGAATGGTAATATAAATTTCATCGGCGCTTGCCATGTATTGGCCCGCACGGAAACCTAGCGATCCGGTTGGTAAGTGCGGATATACATGGAGGGCAAAAATGGCTTCCGGCTTAGGATTTTCAAGAGCGCCATCTATTATCATCAGGCTTGCTCCACCGGGATTCATCTCTTCCCCCGGCTGGAATAAAAGTTTCACAGTTCCTTCCCATTCATTGCGGAGATCAAATAAAATATGCGCTGCACCCAACAGACAACTGGTATGGACATCATGTCCGCAGGCATGCATGACACCTTTGTTCTGCGAGCGGTAGGGGACGTTGTTAGCTTCCTGTATGGGAAGTGCATCCATATCAGCCCGTAATGCAATACAGCGTTTACCGGGATTTTTACCTTCTATTACTGCTACAATACCGGTTCCCGCAATTCCGCATTGGTGCTTTATGCCCCGAGAATCCAGTATTTCAGAGACAAAGGCTGAAGTTTTATACTCTTCGTATGAAAGCTCCGGGTTGGCATGTATATAGTGGCGTATCTCCTGCACATCAGGGAAATATTCTCTCGCTTTTTCTTTTATCAGTCTAAGTATATTATCCACTTTCAGATTTTTTACCTTGCCTGCAGAGGCAGGAAGATTTTGAATTTTGAATTTAAAAAGTGCTGATGGTAATAATATCAGGCACTATCATGCAGGGGCTATACATTGATCTCGCTTCTCTATACATTCCTTCTGCATCACTTCGGTTACGATAGTTGCCCACTTTTACCCTGAAGCAGGGTGACATATAAGTAAGATAAGTACGTAAGTTAGGGTAACGGCGCATAAATTCCATTTTAATTTCCATTGCTTTATTCCTGTCCTGGCCATTATATATCTGTACCCGGAATCCCTTCCCTGAGTATATTACCCTTGGTTTCTCGGTGGTTGTTAATCTTTCCGTTACAAATCTTGGAGGTGGCAAAGTCCCGTTTTTAGGGGCAGTCATCGTTGTTACGCCAGGCGCCGCATTAGCAACAATATTATTTTTCTCAATAGCCGGGGTACTCGTAACAGGTGCCGGTGTGCCTGTAATAACATGGCCTGTTTCTGCACCTACAGGAACCTTCGCAACCGGATGGCTTGTTTCTGCAGCAGCAGATAACCGTGCAGCCGGATGACCTGTTTCAACAGCAGCAGATAACCGTGCAATCGGACGGTTTTTTTCAGCAGTCGTCGCCTTTGCAAAAGGATGGCTTTTTTTCAGCAACAGTCCCAGCCTTGGATCTGAATGTAATACGACATTCCCATGGCTGTCATCCTGCGCTTTTACACTAACTGAAAAAAACATCCCAAAAATAATAACCAATAGATAGTGTAAATTCTTCATTTAAAATTACTTCTTTTTGCCAAACTGATCTTTTAACTTTTAAAGATTATATACCTACAAATTTAGCATTAATTTATTCTATATTAACTATTCTTCACTAAATATTATCAATCTGCAAATCAAATCATCATTTTCCATCATTAAGGCATTACACAATTGAGCCATTAAATCCGTACCTTTGCACCCTCTAAATAATATATGCAAAACATTCGCAATTTCTGTATCATAGCTCATATTGACCATGGCAAAAGCACACTTGCTGACCGCCTGCTGGAATTTACAAAAACCATCTCGTCGCGCGATATGCAGGCGCAGGTGCTCGATGATATGGACCTGGAACGCGAAAAAGGCATTACCATAAAGAGCCATGCCATACAGATGGACTATGAGTACATGGGCCAGAAGTATATACTGAACCTCATAGATACACCCGGACATGTGGACTTTTCGTACGAAGTAAGCCGCGCGCTTGCTGCCTGCGAAGGGGCATTGCTGCTGGTGGATGCTTCGCAGGGCATACAGGCGCAGACGATCAGCAATCTTTACCTCGCATTAGATAACGACCTCCAGATAATCCCGGTCATCAACAAGATAGATATGGATGGCGCTATGGTGCCGGAGGTTACTGACCAGATAGTGGACCTTATTGGCTGCAAGCCAGAAGAAATAATACTTGCCAGTGGTAAAACAGGCGTCGGCGTTGAAGAAATTCTGGCTGCTATAATAGCTCGCATACCTGCCCCAAAGGGTGACCCAACCGCTCCGTTGCAGGCCGTGATATTTGACAGTGTGTTTAATTCGTTCCGTGGCATTATAGCCTATTTCCGTGTGTTCAATGGCACTCTGAAGAAAAACGACAAGATCAGGTTCATACATACTGACGCTGAATATACGGCTGATGAGGTAGGTATCATGAAGCTCGCTCTTACACCCAAGCCGGAAGTAAGCGTAGGTAATGTGGGCTATATAATCACGGGTATTAAGAATGCAAGGGATGTAAAAGTCGGGGATACCATTACCACTATAGCTAACCCTACTACCGATGTGGTAAGAGGTTTCCAGGAAGTGAAGCCGATGGTATTCGCTGGCATCTTCCCGGTGGACACAGACGACTTTGAAGACCTGCGCGACTGCATGGAAAAGCTGCAGCTCAATGATGCCTCTCTCTCTTATGAGCCGGAAACATCGCAGGCGCTGGGGTTTGGGTTCCGTTGCGGTTTTCTGGGCATGCTGCACATGGAGATCATACAGGAGCGGCTGGAGCGTGAGTTTAACCAGACGGTGATAACTACCGTGCCGAACGTTAGTTTCCATGCCTATAAAACAAGGGATAAGAACAAACTGATAGTAGTAAACAACCCGAGCGAAATGCCGGACCCAAGCAGCATAGACCGTATTGAAGAGCCCTTTATCCGCGCGCAGATCATCACCAAGCCCGATTACATCGGCAATATCATGAGCCTGTGCCTCGGCAAGCGTGGCATGCTCATCAACCAGCACTATCTAACGCCAACGCGTGTGGAACTGATATTTGAAATGCCGCTTACGGAGATAGTGTTCGACTTTTACGACAAACTGAAATCATGTACCCGCGGCTATGCTTCATTTGATTATAACCCACTCGACTACCGCGAAAGTGATATTGCCAAAATGGACATAATGCTGAATGGCGATCCGGTGGATGCTTTAAGCGCCCTTATTCACAGGAGCAGGGCCACCGACTTTGGCAGAAAGCTCTGCGCAAAACTGAAAGACCTGTTGCCCAAGCAGCAATTCGTAATAGCTATACAGGCAGCCATTGGCGCCAAGATAATAGCCCGCGAAACCATATCTGCCATGCGTAAGGATGTAACAGCTAAATGTTATGGCGGCGATATATCCCGTAAACGCAAGTTGCTGGAAAAACAGAAGGAAGGTAAAAAGCGGATGCGCCAGATAGGCAATGTAGAGATACCACAGGATGCTTTCCTGGCTGTGCTGAAGCTGGAGTAATAAAATATTGTCATAAATTTGCACAAAAGAGTTTATGCCGGTTATTTCTTTATTTCAGGGATTGATAATTTACATGTTTTATCTTGACAATAAGCAGGCTGAATTCAAGCAGCAAATGCAACGTTATGTAAATTTAGCAATTTAATTGGTGAGGTAAAATTGTTCTTTTTTCTAGGCCTGTTGTTGAGCTTTTCTTGCACTTTATCTATCCTG
>CAISOH010000136.1 GCA_903887005.1 uncultured Bacteroidota bacterium
CCTTGCACAATAAATGGACTGAGGTTAAAATTTATTTTTGACACAGGGGCTGGTGACGTTTCAATATCATTAAGTGAAGCTTTATTTATGATAAAAAATGGCTATATAAATGAAAAGGATTTAATTGGTTCTGAATATTACAGAATTGCGAACGGTGATATTGCTGAAGGGACAAAAATAATTATCAGAAAACTAGAAATTGGAAACAAAACTCTACTAAATGTTGAAGCATCTATTGTTCACACGCTTTCTGCTCCGCTGTTATTGGGACAAAGTGCAATTCAGAGGTTTGGCAAATATTCAGTAGACTACACTAATAACACACTAACATTAGGAAATTCAAGTAATCAAGGCAATAAAATAAATACTTCAGACAGCTATTATTTAAAAAAATATACAGTAACAACAGGGACAAATTTATACCCAAATCCTGATGGAAGCGGTGAATCAATCATTCATGTTTATAGTAACACTTTTGTAGAACTATTAGATAAAAATACTGGTTATGTTGATTATTGGTATGTCACATATAAAGGATATAAAGGATACATACATAAACGAGCATTCTCTGAAGAATAAAACCTTAATAATTATAAATATATATGAAAGCTACAACACAATACACCGACTTCAATGGCACAGCTGCGGCTGACATTAGTGACCATACTGACCTAATTAAGTTTTTAGAATCACGTGGCATCGACACAAAACGTTACGACCCGATTGGTGCAGAATTTTATCACGGTTATAGCGACTTTTTTTCAGCTTCTATTATCTGTATTGACAATAAAAATTCTACTGCCGACAAACCGTATATTACAAGTATCAGCTTTGAGGACGTCTTTGACCATAACGAGTTTTTTGACCTGTTCAAAAGATTTAAAGTTATCATTACAAAAAAACACAATGGTCATCAAGACAAAGAAATTGATGAAGAAATTACAATAGACGACAGGGACACAGAAGAATAAACTACCGCTAACAGCACGCTTGTTCAATGCGGGCTGACGTAGTAAATTGAACTTTAATATTTCTAATTATATTTGTGCTGGCAGACAATGAAGTGTTTCTAAATCCCGCACTGCACAAGCCTGCGGAACGTTAGCGGTAACTGCAATAAAGACAAATAATAATCAGACGATTTAAAAATAATCATTTCGTTTTCTTTCATCACGCAGACAAAAAATCAAGACGAAATATTGACGTTTATAAAACATTTTTGTTTTAGGAATCTTTAGATTTCTTCAATCTTGCTATACTTAAAAATGAAACTACTGGAAGAAGACCAAAAATTATATGTAAAATAGAAAGTCTAAATTCATTATAAGTCAAATAACTAACATAAACGAATATTGCATTAACCACAATAGTTATTATGACAACACGTATTATATTTAGCTTCCCCATTTTAAGTTTATAAATCAATAACAATAATATGCTTTTTGGATTTATAAAAAGAAAAATAAATTTAACTTTTTTTCATCGGCATAGACATTTTATTTTTCGTTTGCTGACAAAATATTTTCATTCGACATTCAAAAAAAATATTTGCTGACGGCAAAAAAAATGTTGGACAATTTTCAATTCGCTGGTTGACATTTAAAAAAAAGTTGACATCAAAAATGTTTTCGCTCGTTGACAATTTTTTCATTCGACATTCAAAATATTTTCGTGCGCTGACATTTTTTTGCTCGCTGACTATTAAAAAAGTTGTTGCGACAAAAATGTTGTCACTGTTTGCAGATACCGCTAACATGCGCTTGTATCAAGTGGCGCATTTGTTTTGATTTGAACATTTAATTTCTAAATTGCATTTGTTTAGCGTGACAGTTTTGTGGTTTTAAATCGCCACCTGCTGCAAGCGCAGAACGTTATGCCTCATTGCTCTGACAGCTTGTGACAGGCTTGTTTTTTCATCCAACATCGTGACATTTATTTCCGTCTCGACATTAATTATTGTTATTAAAAAACATTTCGTATCATGACA
>CAISOH010000137.1 GCA_903887005.1 uncultured Bacteroidota bacterium
ATGCCCCCCGACAAACAGGGAAAGTTCTACATTCCTTGTTGCCAATTTCTCTGCATTCGTAGTTACGAATTTCTCTGTATTCTTATTTACCGATTACAATAATCTTATTATCTATTAAAATTCGTGGAAAAATAGCTTTTTGTTCTAGTTCATAAGCCCTCACAAGAGCAATTGAGAAAATAATGGATTCGTCACTAAAATCCATTCCAAGTGAAATTCCGCCTCTTACAAATATTTCATTGTCGAGCATTACAGAAGAATATGATCTTGAAAAAGCAAGACAGGAAAGAATTGCATCACTAAACGATTGGTTATCTTTTTCATTGTAAGGAAACGAAACGTACAAATTGTCTGAAAACAATTTGTATCTTATAGGAGCATTTTTTCCTAAGGCTAGGAATTGTTTCGTGGTACCAACCCCTCGTTCAAGCGCTACCCTTAATTTATTTAAAATCTTATCATCATTTGAAGCATCAGCTTGCTCGATCAGGTTTTTAAAACCTAAAATATCGGCATGCAAAACAATAGCTTTTCCCATTGTCATAATATGGTTCGATAACGTTAATTCAACAAAATTATGTGTTAAAGATACCACATCTGGTTCCGACAAGTCTAAGATTATGATTTGGATGAAAAAAGTAAATTCCGATGTTGTGCGTAGTGTTCAAAACACAAATAGCCATTGGCCGTAAACCCACGTATTTTGCTGTTTTTATAGATCGATTTAAAAAGTTTTTCACCATTCCAGGACGTAAGAATTACAGTTCCCCTGGCTTTAATTCATCGGCTGCTGTATCCAGCAGGTCAAAAAGCCATTGTATATCTGCCAGCAGGTCTTCCATATTCATACCTGTTTACGTCCTTGTGGGCTGCAAGTCTCCGCCTTGCGAACTTTGAGGGCCGTCTGGTCTAAGGTTAGCTTATTATGAAAAGCGTACGGCGCAAGCCCCGTTCTTATCAGTGTTTTTCTTTATTAATATTACCAGCCAATTCCTTTTTTGCCCGTTCCCAAAATGCAAACAGAGCAGCATTATCCTCTATTGCCTGCCGCAGCCGTTCTGCTGGCGGTTTAGACAACCATATCTGCAATTGTAATTTTTTTATATGGTCAGGAGTATCGTTCATAATCTAAAAGAGATCAAAAGTATTTAAATTAAGCGTCTTTATCCAGTTATTGATATACTCCCTGTCAAGTGTTTCAATTTCAGCAAGGTTTTTTATATCTTCCATCTGTAAGGAACTTTGTAATTGTTGAATCCATATTAGTTTAGACAACAATAAATCCTCAGGGGAAACAATACAAACCGGGATTCCAAAAAGAGTTATTGTTTTTCTTCTTTCGAATTCAGCCTGCCGGAATGGTTGTCTTTTTAAAATAATAAAATCGGCCTTATAACCGGAAGAATGATCAATGATATTAAACATGCCGTAGTTATCAATTGCGTCATTTACTGCATCTGCATCACAATGATACCCTTGTTTAAAATGTTGTACGAGTTTTTCAACATCTTTTTGCTGCAGATGAACAACAAAATCAAAATCGCGTGTAGCACGGGGCAGTATATAAATACTCATCGCCATACTGCCGGATAGCATATATGGTATCTTTTCATTGAAAAAGAACTTTGTAATTTTTTCTAAAAAAGAGAGCATAAACAATACCTGTGTTTAAACTAAAGATTATCCTTCCTTGAAATTATCTACCTATTGATTTCACCACAATGATACGAATATAATAAGTAGTTATAAAATCACTTGTTTACACCTTTTTACTACCAAGTTTCATTCAAATCATTCCTCGCTGAACATTTCTCTTAATAATTCATTTACAGGTTTCCTGAGACTATTTTCCAGGTTTCCAAGTACCTGCACGATCCGTTCCTTATCTATACTCTTCATATGGTCAAAACAGATTTCACCGGGCCGGCCTTTGAAATTCGTCCTTAATCGGGATGGATAATTTTTTTCAGATGAAGTTAAAGGTGCGACTATCAGTGTGTGCAAATGCTTATTCATTACATTGGGAGAAACAATCAGGCATGGCCGTGTTTTGTTTATTTCCTTACCCTTTACGGGATCAAGGTTTACCAATACTATTTCCCACTTTTTATAGTACTTATTCAATGCCATCTTCTAAAGTTATATCCCAGTCATTAAATTCCACTTCAGGAGTTGTACCTGCGGCTGCAAAAAGTTTATCCCATTCTTTCAATGGTGCAACCTTGTGGGCGGGCCGTATCAGCAAGCCTTCCTTTGTTTTTTCCAGCACTACGTCTTTGCCTAATGCTTCAAGATAGTCTTTGGGGATACGAATGCCTTTTGAATTACCGACTTTTATTACACTTGTATGATGAGACGTATTGTTCATATCACAAAAATACGAAAAAGTAATTACAAATGTACCCACATTATTGTTGCTGATTGCTTCGGAAATGATGAATATCCTTCCCAGTTTGTGCGCAGCTTTCAAAAAATAAAATAATCGTTGGGTTAATCTCTGTTTACGTCCTTGCAGGCTGCAAGTCTACTGCCTTTCAATAAATGTGCGTTCTGGGAAATTACTATGCCCTTACCAATGGACGATAAGGGACCAGGTTAAGCGTTTTAACCCTTTCGGCTATTGTTCTTAAATTGTACTTAGTCTGTAAGTTAGCCCATATATCAGGAGTACCGCCGAATACAGCAGCAATACGATAGCACATTTCAGGACTGATATCAGATTTGCAATTAAGGATATTAGATAATGTGGTGCGCGTTACCCCCAAAAGCTTTGCTGCATCGGTAACTGTAAGTTCATTAGTTTTAATAACTTCTTCTCTCAATATCTCGCCCGGATGAATATTTCTCATTCCTCTTTTTAGCATAATGGTATGTTTTAATGATAGTCAATATAGTCGAGGTCGAATCACGGGAATTGAACATCACTTCATGACAATCGTTTAATCCTTATTTCAAGGTTCAAACCCTCACTTTCACCACCACTTTTTTCACCATTGCAGGTTCGTGTTCTTTTATGCATGGCATATGCAGGTCTGTAGGAAAGAATACCATAAAGGTCCCTGCTTCCATTTTGGTAAAAAAAGACGGGGTATCGGCAAACAGCATGAAATCATTTTCTGCATCATATTCTTTAGATGGGATTTGGCCATTTAGCACTGCATGTCCTACAAGTTCCGCACCCTGAATCATATACTGCACGTCTATGTATTTCCGGTGCGCCTCCATTTCTTCATTGGCACTGTCCAGCGTTGCATATTCCTGCACTATGGCAAATAATTCATCACCATCAATCACATACTTACCCGGCACAATTGCTTCCAGGTCAGTAGTCTGTAAATAATGAAATGCCGCACTTATCTTTTTATGTACTGAGTAATAACGTGTTGCATTTTTTAAACGGTCTATGATCATAGTATTAATTCAAAAGTCAAAAATCAAAAGTAGTAATTGTTTTGCTTGTCAAATGACCTTTTAACCAATTAACCCTTTAACTTTTTAACCTATTAACCTATTATCTTATTAACCAATTAACCTATTACCCCATCAGCTTTTTAACTTTTTAACATTACTTAACACCAGTATCTTTGATGCGTAATTTATTTCCCTTATTAAAATGAATACACTTTGAGCCAGGAAAGCATATCGGTATTTGATATTTTCAAGATAGGGATAGGCCCCAGCAGTTCACATACGCTTGGTCCGTGGCGGGCTGCACAGCGGTTTATTAATACTTTAAAAAGTAAAGGGATTGATAAGGTACATTCTGTCAGGGTATTGCTGTATGGCTCACTCGCCAAGACAGGGAAAGGGCATGGCACTGATGTAGCGGTTGTGCTGGGATTATGTGGTGAAGACCCGGTAACATTTGATGTTAACC
Organism: uncultured Bacteroidota bacterium; assembly: GCA_903887005.1. Classification (GTDB taxonomy): domain Bacteria; phylum Bacteroidota; class Bacteroidia; order Chitinophagales; family Chitinophagaceae; genus Nemorincola. The sequence goes on from CAISOH010000137.1 coordinate 3,878, forward strand.
AGGTTAGCCCGCGTATGGAATTTATTACCGAAAACAGGAAGCTGAACCTGGACGGAAAAAATGAAATATCCTTCGACCCTTCTGAAGATATTGTGTTCCTGTACGATGAAAGCCTGCCATTTCATCCCAATGCGCTTACTTTCTTATGCTCCTTCACTGATGGTAATGAGATAGCGGAAACGTGGTATTCTATTGGCGGCGGATTTGTGGTAAGAGAAGGAGAAGAAGGCGGCAATGAAGATTTTGTTCATCTGCCATACCCGATAGAGAAAGCGGAATACCTGCTTGCCGCCTGCGGCCAAACCGGCCTTGATATATCAGGGATAGTGATGGAAAATGAGAAAGTATGGCGAAGCATTGAAGAAACGAATAAAGGGGTATTGGATATATGGTATGCCATGCGCGATTGTGTTTACAGGGGCGCTCATATAGGAGGAATATTGCCCGGAGGCCTGCAGGTTTCACGACGAGCTGCCAACCTGAATACTAAACTTACAGCAGGCCAGAAATACAACAGCTTCGACCAATGGATCAGCGTGATCCGCAGCGGTGGTCAATCATTTAAATATACCCTCGACTGGGTAAGCTGTTTTGCGCTTGCTGTTAATGAAGAGAACGCCGCTTTTGGACGGGTAGTTACAGCCCCAACCAATGGCGCTGCCGGAGTGGTACCTGCTGTTTTAATGTACTTTCTCGCCTTCTGCCAGGGCTATGAGGACGAAAAAATTATTAAATTCCTGCTTACTGCTTCTGAAATAGGCAGCATATTCAAGAAAGGCGCCACGCTATCTGCGGCAATGGGTGGTTGCCAGGCTGAGATAGGCGTATCTTCCTCTATGGCTGCGGCAGCGCTTACGGAGGCCCTTGGCGGCAGTGTGCAGCAATGCCTTATGGCTGCGGAGATTGCAATGGAGCATCACCTCGGCCTTACCTGCGACCCGGTAGGCGGCCTCGTACAGGTGCCCTGCATAGAGCGCAATACCATGGGCGCAATAAAAGCAATAACCGCAGCGCAACTTGCGCTGCAAAGCAATCCCGAAAAAGCGCGTATCTCTCTCGACTCCGTGGTAAACACCATGTGGGAAACCGCCCTCGATATGAACCATAAATATAAAGAGACCGCCGAGGCCGGACTTGCCGTACAATTGCCTATAAGTTTGAGTGAGTGCTAAAGTTGGGGCCCGTCAGTACTGCTTTTTTCAACTGCCATTACTTTTTAACCTTCTGATTGATTTTCCATACTTTGCGGAAAAAATCACCACTGTCTTTGATTACCGGGATCTGTAAAATTTTATTTGTTGCTGTGTTTGCCTGTTTTGCATGTTCTTCATATGCACAGCAGCTATACGAATTGAATACAGGATGGAAATGCCGGCAGGCAGCAAAGACACCATCATCAACAAGCGGTGAGGAAATTTCAAAGCGCTCTTTTCCGCTTACCAACTGGATACCTGCAGTAGTTCCCGGCACTGTGCTCACTACCCTGCTCGCCAACGACCTTATCCCCGATCCTTTCTATGGCATGAACAATAACAAAATCCCTGACATATATACTGTTGGGCGGGATTACTATACTTATTGGTTCGTAAATGATTTCACCGAAGATTTTCCGGCAGATAATGAAAGGGTTTGGGTACAGTTCAGGGGCGTTAATAACAGTTGTGAAATTTACCTGAACGGGCACAAGGTGAATAAGCAAGTTATTAAAAGCATGTTTCTGCGACAGCAATATGATATTACTCCATTTTTGTCTGAGGATGGTAAGAACAGGCTGGCAGTAATCGTTTATCCGCCTGACCCTGTTGGCAATCCTAATGGCGGACAAGGCGGGGATGGGACAATAGCCCATAACATAACCAATCAATATACAGCAGGCTGGGATTGGATACAACCCATACACGACCGCAACACCGGAATATGGGACAAAGTATTGATAAAAAAGACGGACCAGGTAATTGTTGAAAACACGCATGTAGTTACCCTCGTCCCCGGCATACGCACTCCTGAAGACTGGCAATCACCTGCTATAATAAAAGTAACAACGGAAGTAGAGAACACTGCCAGCCAAGCTATTAAAGGCACATTACAATATGCTCTTGATGGGAAAAAAGTAAAAATCAAAGTAAGCATACCGGCAAAAACAAAACAGGAATTTACCTTTCCGGACCATGTCCTTAACAAACCTGAACTCTGGTGGCCGAATGGCTATGGGCCACAGCCGTTATATAAACTGACGGTACAATTTATTAAAGGCCGGAAAATTTCAGATAAAGAACAGATATCATTTGGTATAAGGGAGCTAAAGGCCATTTGGAATACTAAAACCAACAGCCGGGAAATACGGGTAAACGGGCAGCCGGTATTCATCAAAGGCGGCAACTGGATTTTGTCTGATGCCATGTTGCGTTTCACCAAAGAACGCTATGATGCCGAAATTCGTTTTCACCGCGACATGAATCTTAACCTGATTCGTGTATGGGGCGGCGGCATAACAGAGCGCCCGGAATTTTATGAAGCATGTGATAAGTATGGCCTGCTGGTTATGCAGGATTTCTGGGTCTCCGGCGATTGTAATGGCCGTTGGTACGACCCCTTGAAACTGGAAGATACCAATACCCGCAGAAAATATCCGGATGACCACCGGCTGTTTATAGCATCGCTAAGCGACCAGATAAAAATGCTGCGCAACCACCCTTCCCTTGCATTGTGGTGCGGCGGCAATGAGATACGCCCGCCTGCAGATGTCTTGTCAGCGCTCAGAGATACCTTACTCCCTCAACTGGATGGCACACGCTTCTTCTTTGAATACTCTAATGACGACAGCATGTCCTACCATAGCGGAGACGGGCCATATACTATTCAGCCATTAAATTACTTCTGGGAACACCGTTCCTTCCCATTCAATTCAGAAACAGGTTCCGTGGGTATCGGTGATTACGAATCGCTTGAAAGATTTATCCCAAAAGAAAACAGGATCGCCCCTGAATATGATCCTTCCGTTAAAAAATGGAAAATAGATTCTGTCTGGCAATATCATAAGTATGTCGGTTATGATTCCGCAATTGAAGACTATGGCCATCCTGCAGATGTAAATGACTTTGCCGGCAAAGCCCAACTTGTAAATTACAACCAATACCGCGCACTCATAGAAGGTGCAACTTCCCATATGTGGGATTGGTACACAGGGATCATCATATGGAAAACACAAAACCCCTGGACTGCTATGGTCGGACAGATGTATGATACCTACCTCGACCCAAATGCTTGCTTGTATGGGCTCAGGGAAGGGAGTAAACCCCTGCACATCATGTACGACCCGGTAAATAAATCTGTCCGGATTGCCAACAACACCTTTAAGACTACCGGTAAAATGCATATGTGGGTGACCATTTACAGCAAGGAAGGCATTAATTATGACCTTATGAACGGGTTCATGCAGGTACCCGCACAAACCTGTAACGTATTTGGCATTCTTAATAATACCATTGATGTACTTAGTAAAGAAGAAGGAATTTTTCTCAGCCTTAGGCTGTCTGATGCGGACAAGGGCAATGTGGTTGATGAAAATCTCTACTGGATACCGGATTCCACTGGCCGCTATCCTGCTTTGGGAGGTATGCCCAAAGCCAATATTACTGTTACTGCACAATTAATAAAACCGGGGCTGGCAGAGGTTACTATTACTAATCCTGAGCCAGGTGCTATTGCATTTTTCAATCGTATTTCTCTTGTCAGTTCTGTTACTAAAAAAAGGATATTACCTGTTTTCTATAATAATAACTATATTTCAGTCCTTCCCGGACAGCAGAAGACTGTCCAGATTGAATTTACACCTCAGCAAAGTGTTGATCCAATGGTTTCCATCGAAGGATGGAATGTTGATAAAAAACTGATTGAATTAAACCATTTAAAAAAATGAAAAACATACTCTTATTGTTATTGATAGCCTTTTCGGCAGATGTATTCGCTCAGGGTTCAGACCCTAACATGGGTATTATTCCTGCGCCCGTATCCGTAAAAAAAGATAAAGGCGAATTCAAACTGACTCCTGAAACTATCATATTTTGTGATTCTCCCGACACCAGGGCTGTCCATTTCCTTACAGACTACCTGAAAAAAGAAGGATTTGTTTTTAGCGTTACAGACATTAGCCTGGTTGATAAAAAACAACGGAACCTCAAAAACTCCATCATGCTTGCGTATAATTTCAAAGGTACATTGCCTCCGGAAGGTTACGAGCTGCAGGTAAATGCAGACCACATCACCCTGAATGGCAAAAATGCAGGTATGTTTTACGGGATCCAGTCATTGATACAGTTGATTCATAAGAGCAATAGCCCCGGCTTTGCCACCATACCATGCGGTATTATCAAAGACTATCCCCGGTTCGCATACCGTGGGATGCACCTTGATGTGGCCCGCCATTTCTTCGATGTGAATTTTATTAAAAAATACCTTGACGTCATGGCTGCCTACAAGCTCAATAGTTTTCACTGGCACCTCACAGACGACCAGGGATGGCGCATACAAATAATGAAATATCCAAAGCTTACTGACATAGGCAGCCAGCGTGCCCAAACCAAAATAGGCAAGGTCCATGGCGCCGACTCCGATCTTTATGACAATACGCCATATGGCGGCTATTATACCCGCGAGATGATACAGGAAGTAGTCAATTACGCCTACAACAGATATATCAACATTATACCTGAGATCGAAATGCCGGGTCACTCACTTGCTGCTATTGCCGCTTATCCTGAAATGAGTTGCGACCCTGCCAAAGCCTACAAAGTTGGTGAAACATGGGGCGTATCAAAAGATGTGTTCTGCCCAAGTGACGCCACTTTCAAAATGCTCAACGAAATATTGTATGAAGTCATGGAACTCTTCCCCGGCAAATACATTCATATTGGTGGTGATGAATGTCCAAAGGACGCCTGGAAGAAATCAGACTTTTGCCGCCAGCTGATTGTGGATCAGGGCGTGCGGGATGAGAATGGATTGCAGAGTTATTTCATCGGCAGGATAGAGAAGTTCGTAAACTCGCAGGGCCGCAGCATTATAGGCTGGGACGAGATACTGGAAGGAGGGCTTGCACCCAATGCCACTGTCATGAGCTGGCGGGGCGAAGCAGGCGGAATAGCTGCCGCTCAATTGAATCATGACGTCATTATGACGCCGGGCAGCGGTGGTCTGTACTTCGATCATGCCCAAAGCAAATCTTCGCAGGAGCCGCTTAATATAGGCAGCTATGCTCCATTGTATAAAACATATAATTATGACCCTGTACCCGCTTCTCTTACTAAAGATCAGCAACAACATATTATAGGCGTTCAGGCCAATATGTGGACAGAGTATATGTCCACTCCGGCCAAGGTGGAATATATGCTGCTGCCGCGTATGCTGGCGCTGGCAGAGGTCGCATGGACGCCCCAATCTGGCAAAAACTACAAGAACTTCTCTGAAGAAAGGATACCACACCACCTCACAAGGCTTGATGCGCAGGGATATAACTATCGTGTTCCGGTTCCTGTTGGCGCTATGGATACAACTGTTACCGGTGATAAATTCAATATTGACCTCAAACCATCAGTAGAAGGGGCTGGGATATTTTATACCCTCGATGGCTACCCTCCCCGCGAAACAGACCTGCAATATACTGAACCCATTAAGTTCAGCATACCGGCAGGAAAACACATAGATTTCCAGGCTATAGAAATCACCCCTTCTGGCAAGAGAAGTATTGTGAGTGATATTAAGATGGATAACAGGGGAAGTAAGTGATGGTTGCAATTTATTTAAGGAGTAAATGTGAAATAAGAATTTCCGGGTGAAAATATGGTTGATCAAGGCATTTATTGTCAGGTTGCTATCTGAACATCCGGCGCAATGAGTCATTATATTATCTTTGCCTGCGTGCTAAAAAGAAAAATATTCTCCATTTTCCTGCTTTATTGTCTGGTTCCACTCTGCCCTTTAGGAACATTCGGGCAACTGGTAAAAGTAACTTTTAAAGTTGTTGATCGGGATAATATACCTATACCTTATGCTGTAATGCAGGTAAACAGCACAACCGACTCCGTGAATGCACACTATGACGAAACGGCTGATAGTATTGGCAAGGCTATCTTCACACTGGAACAGGGGCAAAAATATATAGCGCGATCACATGCTGTGAATTATAAAACAGCAACAAAAAATATAGTTATTAAAGGTGAACACCCCGTATTTACCATAGTGGCAGAACCAGATTCCAAAACACTGAAAGATGTAGAGATTACCTTCAAACGCCCTTTGCTGAGGCAGGAAGACGATAAGACAATTGTAGATCCCGAAGAGCTGGCGGCAAGCAGCACGAACGCTTATGATATAATGGAGAAGATACCCGGTTTATTTGTTGACCAGGATGGGAATATATATATCACCAGCACAACACCTGCTACCATTTATATCAACGGCCGTGAACAGAAAATGAGCAATGCCGATGTAGCTGCGATGCTAAAAAGCCTGCCGCCAAACTCCATAGACCGGATAGAAATAATGCGCACACCATCTGCCCGTTATGATGCCTCTTCCAGTGGTGGTATCGTAAATGTAATATTGAAAAAAGGTGTGCGGATCGGACTCACGGGTAATGCGAATGCAGGTTTCAACCAGGGCACTTATGGCAATCAGTTTGCCGGTATCACTATCAACAATAACAATGGAAAACTAAGTACCAGCCTTACATTGCAGGCTAGCCGGCGCATGACAGGTGAACGGTTAACAACAAACCGTCAATTTGCCGCTGATTCGCTTTTATCGCAAAATGCATATACCAGATATCCGGGAGATACCTATTTTGGCTACTACAGCATAGGATATACACCCGGTAAAAAATGGGATATTACCTATGATGGGCGCATAAGCATCAACAACAATGAAAGCAGGAGCAACAGCCCTGCATTTATTGAAAAAATAAACACGGGAGATACTTCTTTAAATTACAATACTGCTGTAAACAATAATGCAAATAATGTAAACATAACCCAGGGGCTATCCACTAAGTACAAATTAGACACTTCAGGGTCTGAATGGACAACAGACTTTTCCTATAATTATGTTCCCACCGGTTCCACACAAGCCTATAACACCACTTACTCATATCCATTATCTACAGCATTAGATGGCAATGGAGATATTCATACCCATCTTCAGTTTCTTTCTTTACGGTCTGATATTGTAAAGAAACTGCCTTTTAAAAGCAGCCTGGAAGCAGGTGTTAAAATGAGCGGGGTATGGTTTGATAACAATACGCATTACACGATTACCTATAACGGCGTTACATCAAATGATACACGCAGAACGAATGCCTATAATTATGATGAACATATTTATGCCGGATACCTGCAGGCATCTAAGAATTTTGGCAGCATATTGGTAAAGGCAGGCACACGCCTGGAAAACACCAATATGAATGGCAACCAGACGGTGCCCGCTGATACCAGTTTTAAACTAAACCGTACCGACCTTTTCCCATACGTTTATGTGAGCAGAAAGGTAATGAGCATTGCAGGTTTTGAGCTGCGCGGATACCTGATATACAGGCGGACCATTTCGCGGCCAACCTACGAATACCTCAACCCTTTTCCAAAATATGTGGACCAATACCTTTCTGAAATTGGCAACCCCTCGTTAAAACCTCAGTTCACTAAAAATTATGAGGCCAATATATCTGTGGATGAACGGCCACTGTTTGCATTTGGGTATAATGACATGACGGACATTTTCTCACAGGTAATATACCAGGCCAATAACAGCAACCGGCAGACCTACAGGACATACGATAACCTGAGTAGCAACAAAGAAATGTACTTATGTGGCCTTGGCGCTATACCTCCCGGCAAAACCTATTTCTTTGTAATAGGGGCGCAGTACAACCATAACTTTTATGAAGGCCAATATGCAGGCGCCCCACTGAATTATAAGCATAGCAGTTGGACCTTTTTTACTTACCAGACTTTAAAACTAAGTAAGCTAACCCAATTAGTATTGAATGGTTTTGTTCGTTTTAAAGGGCAGGTACAATTTTATGAATTAAGTACTTTCGGTGCGCTGAATTTGAGCGTCAACCATCAGTTCCTCCGGAAAAAACTGAAGGTTACTTTGAGTGTTACAGATATGTTCCTGACAAACAATAATGAGTTCACCATTGACCAGGGGAATATACAGGCTACCGGCTTGCGCAAAGGAGATACCAGGCGGTTCGGATTAAATGCTTCCTACAACTTTGGCATACGCAAAAAGGAGGAGCATAATTTCCTCAATGAGGAAACGCCCGAAACGAATAATAAATGATAAGATATTAATGGAGTGTACATCCAAAGTAATTAAACCGGTAAAAAATCCCCCAACATTGCTGAGTTTGATTTATCTTGAAATTTTCAACACAAGATGATTCTTTTGAACACCGATACAAAACGAAAAATAATACTTTTACAAATAAAAAGTTGAAATTTGCATAGCAATCAATTAAGGACGATTCCTTCTTTTTTCAGATTATTTATTTTGTAAATTCGTATATTATGTCAATTAATTTTAATACATCCAATCAAACATATCGGCAATTAATGGGTAATGGTTTGATATATTATGTACCAAGATTTCAAAGAGATTATAGCTGGACAGATGAAGAATGGGATGATTTATGGGCCGACATTCAAAATCTTTTTCTTACAGATTCTGAGCCTGAGCATTATATGGGATATTTAGTCCTTCAATCTAAAGACAATAAAAAATTTGATATTATAGATGGTCAACAACGATTGACAACGTTAAGCATTTTTACACTTGCAGTTCTTAAAAATTTTGAAAAACTAATTTCAGATGGTGTAGATCCGGAAAACAATAATAAAAGACAAGAACAACTGCGGGGTTCATTTATTGGATACCTGGACCCAATTACACTGATTCCACAATCTAAACTAACATTAAACAGAAATAATAACAACTTTTATCAAAACTATCTTGTTCCTCTTCAAAAACTGCCATTAAGAGGATTAAAGGCGACAGAACATCAGATGAGAAAAGCATTTGAGTGGTTCGACAGCAAAGTTGGACAGGAATATGGATATAAAAAAGATGGGGCAGTATTGGCTACTTTATTAGATCATCTGAGTGATAAACTTTTTTTTACAGTAATAACGGTTACAGATGAACTAAACGCTTATAAAGTGTTTGAAACTTTAAATGCAAGAGGGGTAAAATTATCTTCAACAGACTTGTTAAAAAACTACCTATTTTCTGTTGTCCACAGAGAATCAGGTGATGATAGAGAATTGAACATTCTTGATGAAAGATGGGAAATATTAGTAGGCAAGCTGGGAAGTGAGAGTTTCCCTGATTTTTTAAGAGCACATTGGAATAGTAGAAATAAATTGGTGAGGTCATCAGACCTGTTTAAGACGATCAGATCTAAAGTACTAAACAGAAAACAGGTGTTTGAATTAGTAAGAGAAATGGAATCAGACGCAGATCCTTATGTTGCACTATCAAGACCGGAAGATACTATATGGAATTCTGAACAAAAAGAATTTATTGAAGAGCTAAGAATGTTTAATGTCCGGCAGTTATATCCTTTACTATTAGCCGGATTTAGAAAATTTGACAGTAAAAATTTATCTCTGCTGTTAAAAGCGTGTAGCATTATTTCTTTTCGATATAATGTAATTGGAAACCAGCCAACTAATGAACAAGAACGGGTTTACACAAACGTAGCCGAACAGTTACATAATTCAAAATTAAATTCAATTCAGGATGTTTTACAATCATTACGCTCTATATATCCAAATGACAATTCATTTTATTCATCTTTTTGTGAAAAACAATTAAAAACAGCACAATCCCGAAATAAACGAATTGTCCGTTATATATTGTTTAAAATAGAAAATTATGTTTCAGGAAATAACTATGACTTAGATAGTGACGATTACAATATAGAGCATGTATTGCCGGAATTCCCTGAAAATGACTGGAGCCAATTTACCGATAGGGATCATGAACTATTTGTTTATAGAATAGGAAATATGACTTTGATGAAGGCTAATGAAAACAGGGAACTAGGGAATAAAAGCTTCGGGCAAAAAAAAATAGTTTATATTAATAGTATATTTGAAATCACGCAAAAAATATCAACAGATAACCAGGGGTGGACTATGGAACGAATTGCTCATCGTCAAAAATGGATGGCAAACCAGGCAAAGACAATTTGGAGAATTAGTCAACTTGATTAAATGCTTCCTACAACTTCGGTATTCGCAAAAAGGAGGAGCATAATTTCCTCAATGAGGAAACGCCTGAAACGAATAATAAATGAGATTTCTATGGGTATGTGGATTCAAAGCAATTAGCGCCCGGACCTATATAGAGGAAAAGATATGGCATACCTTTTGTTGTCTTTAAAATTATTGCTATATTTTTGTGTTCCAAATAAGACGTCAGTTCAAATGAAATTTATTTATTTATTTATTACGATTTTCCTGTTCACTGCATCCGTTCATGCGCAGGCCCCAAGCATGCAATGGTTCCTGAAGCCGGGATATGGATATGGAAATGGCAACGCCACCAAAAGCATCACATCAGATGCTGCGGGAAATGTTTATTATACCGGCATGTTTACGGGCACCATTAATTTCGGTACGGATACGTTACAAGGGTCAGGCCCTTACCAGAGCATTTTCATAGTTAAATACGATTCCCGTGGAAATGTGAAATGGACAAGGCGGTCCTATAGTTCATCACTGGATGAGGCCCATAGCATTTGCGTTGATAACTCAGGAGATGTTTATGTGACCGGCTATTTTTACAGCAATCGATTAGTTTTCGGGACAACCACTTTATTTAATGCTGATTCCGGGCTGGCATACGCCATGTTCATTGTGAAATATGACAGCGCCGGTAATTTTATATGGGCGAAATCGACGAATTCGCATAGTTCTATGTCCACAGGTAATGGGATTGTTGCCGATGCTTCCGGCAATATCTTTGTAACAGGAGAATATTCGGGCAGCGCTTTTACCTCCGCCGGTTTGCCCGTTATCAGCGCCAACCAGGCGCTGTTTACTATCAAGTATAATTCCACAGGTACTGTATTATGGGCAAAATCCGCTATAGCCACCGGGGATGCTTTTGTAAATGGAATCGCATTGGATAATACTGGTAACATTTGCATTGCTGGATATTATAGGTATGGGCAGATAACTTTCAGTCCCTATACTTTAACTTATCCGTCAAGTAACCAAAGTATTTATATAACCAGTTATGACGGGACTACCGGAAGTGTACGGTGGGCCAAAAGCGAAGGTGGGCTTTCAGGAGGCCAATATGATTACGGGAACGGAGTTGCGGCTGATGGCTCCGGCAATTTTTATTTAACGGGTTATTTCCGGGGTGATTTTATTCAATTTGGTGGTATTACCCTCAACAATCCTGTTCCATCTTCGGGTAATGCCTGTATCTTTCTTACAAAGTTTAATAACAGCGGAACCCCGGTATGGGCGAAAACTCCGGCAGGCGGAACAGCAGGTGACGATATGTCTAATTGCGTGGCAACTGATCCGGCAGGCAATTGTTATATTGCCGGGGTATTAGGCAGTTCAGCCGATGTATTTGGAACAACTACTCTTTCGGGCGGCCCTTTTATTGTCCGCTACGATCCCACCGGCAAAGTACTCTGGGCAAAGAACTTAAATACAGGCGGCGGACAACCGCTATGTGTAGCTGCAGATCTTTGCAGTAATAGTTATTTCGGAGGTTCCATACCAACTGGCGGCGGTTATTCCTATTCTTTCATCGGTAAGTTAGGCTTTGTGAATACAACTTCTGCCAAGTCAACATGCATTGGAGACAATAATGGCTCTGCATCCGTTTCTTTTGTAAATGCAGGTGTCCCCCCATATACTTATCTGTGGTCGAATGGCGGCACTTCCTCCACGATAACAGGGGTAAGTGCCGGAATTTATACGGTTACTATTACGCAGGCGAATGGGTGTATGGAAACCATTGCGGATACAGTAACCAGCATATCAAATATCAGGGCGAATTTTTCTGCATCAAATGTCAGTTGCAGCGGACCATGTACTGGTTATGGAACCATTAGCCCTACAGGCGGCATTCCTCCCTATTCCTATTTATGGGATGCAAGCGCAGGCAGCCAGACTGTCCAGACAGCTTCGGGATTATGCCCGCAGTCATATACCGTAAAAATCACTGATTCTTTAGGATGTGTGCTGCTGGATACGGTAAAAGTAACCGCCAACTCCTTGCCATCCATACAGGCTAACATTCAAAATATCGCTACTGTTGACCAGGCAACTGTTGACCCCTCTCTTTACCTTTGGTATAATTATGATCTGCCTGTTACTATTAATACCAACAGCAGCAATCCGGGTAATTACCTGGATCCCGGGAAATATGTAAGGTTAAAAGCAAGAGGATATAACCGGAAATCAGATCAAACAACGATAACTTCAGGCCAATGCGTTGTAAGAACAAACAGCATCTATCTTACCATTACTGACAGTCTTGTCGGATTCAATCCTATAGCATACAGGGATACGGTATGGTCGAACGATGAATTTGAATTACAGATAAAATCCAATACGCCCGCAGGCTCAACTGCTTATTTTGACCTGGTCATCCTTGACAATGGAAACGAATATACCACAACATGCGTTTCTTTACCGGTAACCCCATTGGTTTACAGCGCCAGGCACCAGCCTGTGATTGATGCGGATACCCTTAATTCAAGGGGCAACGGGAATGGTTTTTGTGAACCGGGAGAGATCATCACATTCGCTCCTAAACTAAATAATATTGGCACCAAGCAAATATATACGGCAAGAGGAACCCTGGAAAATCTGGACAGCCTTGATTATATAACCATATGGAATGATCGTCAAGGTGTTGCAGGTAATGTTACGGATACTGCCTGGTGGGATTTTACCACATTGCCGCAAATAATAAATCCCGGAACAAAGAGCATAACGGCAACAGATACTTTCGTATTCAGTTACAGGAATCTTTCCTTAGTGCATGACTTTAAGTTATACAATGTAATGGAGGGCGGTTTCAAACTATTCCAGAGCTCGCTGCATTCTCTTTTCAGGTGGACAATCGGTTACGAATTCAATGATCCGACCCTTGGTTTTAAAGTGCCTGTTCCCGAAAATACAGTGAATATTTACCCTAACCCCTCTGATGGAAATTTGTTTATTCAACTAACGCAAAATAATGGGCCGGTGATGGTTACCGTTTTGGATATTACAGGCCGTATACTGGCAAGTAACAGCTATAGAACCAATCTCATACATTTGAACATGGATCTGAATGACGGAATATACCTTGTGAGGATTACCAACCAGGATACTTATGAAACCATAACAAGGAAAGTAATTATCAGGAAATAAAAGGCCCGGGTATTACTATTTTGTAAAGTCGTTGAATACATAACTCGTCACTCTTCCTGAAACACGGGTTTGTATCAGGGTCATAGAAGCGCTTGCCGCGCTGATAATACCGTATCCTGTAAAAGTATCTCCTGTGGCATTAGTATTGGGCTCAATGGTAAAGCTGGACCCTGCGGCAGTAAGACCATCAAGATCAACAGCGAGCTTTGGTACATTAACACTATCACCCGATGCATCACGGATATTCATGGTCATTTTAGTATTATTGCTGTCGGCAATTGCAAAAACGATTCTGAAATTGGTGTAAGATACGCCTTCATTATCCGTGCCATTCCCTTTATAAGTGTTGGCAAAAGCGGCCTTGTAAACCGTATCGCAAAATTTACCGGTTATCCCGGTGGGGCAGCTGCAGGTTCCGCTCAAACAAGCTCCGCCATGGTGGCAGATAACACCAGAGCATGGGTCTTTCTTTTTCTTGCAGGATGTATATAAAACCACGCAAAAAACACCGGATGCAATAATTAACGTAAGAATTAAACGCTTTAATAACTTCATAGTAAGCATTTGAAATGTAATCCAAAGATATGTTATACCCCGTTATTACCACCAAACCAGCAGGAAAAAATGAGATAACAGGTTATTAATGGCAGGGAAACAGTTGACCGGCATTGTAAATAAAGTCAATTCGTCGGTTTATTTTTTGAAATCCAACCAATAAAAGGGTAAAATCCCGATAGGGATGGCATTATTATAGAAAATGAAAAATTGCAAAACCCTGAAAGGGTGACATAAAACACAGGCTATAGATAGTTACAACTAATTGATTTTCATTGATTAAACATTCTAACTCACGTTAAATATATCTGGCATACTAACCTTTGATTCCCCTTTCCCTTCTCCTTTTTCAGGAACGCTCCGACAATGAAAAAACTACATTATTGCCAGAAATTATTCATCTGTCAGCTTAAATGAATCCATAAATTTATCAATGGAGGCATTGAAATTTTTGGCAGATAGCGTTATAACCTGCAATGTATAAAGCCGGTTCTTGATGATGTAATATCTAATCTTAGTGATTGCCAGCCCGTTTTTATATTTAAAATTCACAATTTCTTCTCTCCCCGGATAGTCCTTATAATCTATAATAGTTTCTATCAGTAGTTTTCCATTTACAGCATTAATGGAACCTTCCCTGAAACTGTCAAAGAGCTTTTCCAGAAGTGAAGTAGAATCTGAATTTACATGATCTATAGGATAGTCCGTATAACTGAGCATATACATTAGATTATCGTCAGTCCCTTCGGGTGGTTGTAACATTAATATATTCACTTTTAATTCCCCCAATGAAGAAGTTACAAACTTTTCCTTCTTCTCTGGCTTCCCCGGCATCAGTATGGTGAAAATGCTGTTGTCCACACTATATTCATGCCATTCATCCGGTACAGGATTAAATGAGACAAGTGTTACTGACACTATTATTGCAGCAAGTATTAAAAAAACATTTTTCATTTTTCCCGCATGATTTTAATAGAGGTAGCAAAACTAATAGCAGATAGAGTGCATAATTGAAATTGAGAAAATCAAATATACAATTAAAGTTATCAATGCAATTAATTTCCTGCTAAAAAAAGGTATCTTTTTTAAGTGGCTGATTTACCCTTAAAAACGATTATAGGTAAGGAAGCACTAATACCTTTTACGCTTTACAATCTTTATTTTATGTTTGACCACGTTCCAGCAGATTCCATTTTGAACAGAGTAAATAATACCTGTTTCTCCTTCTTTCACACCATAAACATCTCCATTGCTCGTGATAATGGCATTCCCATTCCCGTTTTTATAATCTATTGACCAAAATCCGCCGGTGCCACGGGAAATGAAAGTTCTGTGATCTCCTACTTTAATTTCCGGGGGGCCGGATATGGCTCCTTCAGGGGGAGACGGATGAAAATTCAATGTTTTTTCAGCAACTCCTGCGCAATTATTTATTCGTAAAGTATAAAATATAGTAACTGATCCTTCGCGTATGGCTTTTACTATTCCGTTTGTTCCTATTCCGGCAATATCGTTGTTCCCTGTCCATATCCCGCCGGGAACACTACTTGACAGCATAACAGATTCATCAACACATAAATCGGTTTTAGGCGCAGTAATATAACCGGCATCAGGGGTCCTGTGAACATTGACTGTTTTCCCTTTTTTATCTGTACCGCAGGCATTGGTTATGGTATAAGTTATTTCCGCAGCTCCTTCAGAAATACCGGAAACTACACCTGTTTCTGAAACAAAGGCGATAGTATTGTTATTAACGCTCCAGTTCCCACCGGCAGATTTGTCATTCAAAGTAATCTGGCTGCCGGTACAAACATATTCTACTCCTTCAATAGGAGCTACAACAGGTGTATTGTTCACTGTTACCTGTGTCATTGCCTTATAATTTTTATTCGTATAAGTAATTATTGCATTACCCTGGGCATTTCCGTAAATTGTACCGGTAGCGTCAACACTCACTATTCCGGGATCACTGCTTACCCATGCTCCCCCTGCTTTGGCAGGAAGTAATTGAGATGTTTGTTTTACACAAATTGATTTCCCGCTGCTTATTGCAGGCTGCGGCTCACCTTCAGGAATATTAATGTTGGTCTTGTTCCAAATATCCCCCTTATCTGTCCGGTCGCCATTCACGGCAAGTAATACCCCATATAGTTTTACTTCACCTGTCCCTGTTTCCGGAGCTGTCCATGGTATGGATTTTTCATATAGAGTACCTGGCCCGCCATTTCCTTTTGCACGGATTTGATTTTTTTGTTCAACAATATAAAAGGAGCCGATACTGGTATTCCTGCAATCCTGTGGCAAAAGTGACGGAGAAATAACACCTGCATTAACTACGGCAGAAGTTCCCGCTCCTTTCGATTTTACAGCAGCTATCCGGAAACCAAATCTTGTCAAACGTTTTGCGGAATTATTTTTACCTGTAATTTTTATAGTGTAGGATTTTCCGCCAACATAGTGGTTAACCGGGAATCCTGCGGAGTCCAATTCAACGGAAATATTTAATTCAGGAGATTCCTGCGGGCCATGGCAACTGCAACCGCCCTGGCCATCCTTTGCTCCTGTCCCGTTTTCATCAGAAAGTATCTTTCCTCCTTTGCTGTAACTTATGAGCGAAACATAAATAAAAGCAGAGAAAATTATTAAAACTAAATTTTTCTTTTTCATAAATAATTTATATCCTTTTTAAAATTAAACTATCTTCCATTTACCTGATGCTGTTTGTTAATCATAATAATATTGAATGATAATGTTTTTGAGAAATAAATTATAAAAGCAAAATAAGTATATTTTTTTCCTTTAAAAAAGTATTTAATCTTAACATGATGTTAATCAGGTCTATTCAGATATTATTGACTTATTTAAGTTGAAAATAAATTTTTTCTTTTTGGAATTTTGCATTGATTAAGCAATCTTTTTTCAACAAGCTTTAAAATCTATCATAGACTATAAATATCTTTCCGCAAATAGTATAAAAATGAAAAAAAATCGTACATTCATAATATGAAATAAATGAAATACCATGAAACCCTTAATATCCTGCATCCTGACTTCGTTTTTATTTCTGTCACCTTTCAGGATTTTATTGCCATCTGCATCTGCCCAGGGCTGGGTTTGGGGTCGTGCAAGTACCGGAGCCGGACTTGATGCTTGGCAGGTAGCTACTGACGCTTCTGGAAATATATATGGTGGAGGTATTCAGATTTATGCTGGTTCTCTTTCATTTGGCGGTATTGCAGTTCCGCCTAATGCCAAGTCTGTGTGGGTGAAATATGATCCGAGCGGAACAGTATTATGGGCTGATGGTACTATTTCGGGACAAACATATTTAGAGAACATAACTACCGACCCATCTGGCAACTTGATTGTCTTTGGTTCGTTTTCAAGTGTTACGATGAAAATAGGTCCATTCACATTAACCAATTCATATTCCGGAAGCGCATCACAATATTATCTCGCTAAAATAAGCCCTTCAGGTACAGTTTTATGGGCAATTAATGATGGGAACATCACACCCTCATATTTGATACTGTCCATCGCTCTAATGAGTACGGGAGGAGTAACTACCGATGCTGCGGGAAATATATACATCACATCTTCGTTTAATAAAAGTAGTATGACTATAGGCTCCAATACGTTACTTAACTCTGATCCAAGCGGCAAAAGTTATGATATTTTTGTAGCTAAATATTCACCGGCAGGAACTCTTGTATGGGCTTCGTCAATTGGAGGCAACGATAACGATTATGGTTTTGGCATTACAGTCTCGGGTACCGGATATATATATGTTGCCGGAGCTTTTTATTCTGCGTCAATTAAAGTGGGGACTTCCGTAATTACTAATCCATACGCAAATTCACTGGCCTTTATCGCAAAATTCTCTTCGGCCGGGACGCCTTCATGGGCGCAAAGTGCAGGTGGAATTAATGGTGCTTTTGCTGTAGGCTTGGCCAAAGACAATTCAGGTAATATATATATATGACCGGAGGCTTTGGAGATGCATCCATTAGTTTTGGAGCTACCACCATTACGCGCACTTATCCCGCCGCAGCGCCGCAGCTTGCACTGTACCTTGTTCAATATTCACCTTCCAATGTAGTTACGTGGAGTAAAACTATCGGATCGCCAACCCAGGGAGTTTGGGGTTACTGTATTGCACTGGCTTCCTGCGGGCAAGTATGGGTAAGTGGAAATTATAATGAGAAAGCGGTTATTGACATTGGCGACACACTTGCTTTGGTGACCGGTCGGGACCCAATATTCATTGCAGGATATAATCTTTCCGGTGGTACTATCGGATATTCAGGACTTGGCGCGGGCGGAGATGATCAGAATGGAATTGCTTGTGATGCAAGCGGTAACGTTTTTATTTGCAGTGATTATTCGGGTACGCTAACTATTGGCCCTGATCTGCTTAAAGGAAGTATCCTCACTGAAGAATTCTATATCGGGAAATATGTCAATACGACAACGCCTCCAGATTCAGTTATTGGATTGGATACAATCAAGTGCATCGGTTCGACCGGAATGACACTAACTGCTCCGCCAGGTTATACCGTTTATTTTTGGGATGATGGTTCGTCTTTGTCAAGCCGTTTTGTTACTACTGCGGGTAAATATTATGTGTATTGTATCACTTGCGGCTTACCAATGCTTATTGATACTTTTATTGTATTACCAGACGCCGGGATTCCTCCTTCGGTTGTAACATCAGCTAAAGATACCAGCGCATGTAGTTCCGTTGGGGCAATAACTTTGAATGTACCAGCAGGATACAATGCTGATTTATGGAGCACTGGTAGTACCGCCGCTTCCATTGTAGTAACCAGCGCCGGTTCTTATTGGATTCAGTGCACGAGAAACTGTGTTATATTGTCAGATACTTTTAAAGTTACTTTTACTCCTTCACCGGTAGTTTCATTGGATAATGACACCGGCTTTTGCAGTGGTAATTCAATTACGCTGACATCTGCACAACCTCCCGGATATACTTATTTATGGAACACTGGAAGTATATCCAATTCTATAAACGTGAGTCAACGTGGCTTGTATTGGCTTACCGTGAACAATAATGGCTGTATTGCAACGGATTCCATAAATATTGCCGAATTATTTCCTCCTCCCCCGGTTAATCTTGGGCCTGATACTGTTCTGTGCCTTGATAATATACTTCAATTATCTGCGCAAGCAGGTACCTCACCCTTATCATGGAGCAATGGCAGCAATGAACAAAATATGACTGTCACAGAAACCGGTACTTACTGGGCAACCCTTTCCAATGCATGTGGTATTACCAGTGACACCATCAAGGTGGATTTTGAACCTTGTGAACTATGGTTTCCTTCTGCATTTACACCTAATGGCGACGGCAGAAATGATATTATCCGAGTCGTGGGTTATTTACGGTTTTATAAGGATTTTTCTCTGAGTATATTTAACCGTTTCGGTCAGCGGGTATTTTTTACGGAAGATATTAACTCAGGTTGGGATGGTAACTTCAATGGTTCAAAACAAGACCTCGGCACATATTTCTACCTGATCTATTATTCTTTAGAAGGTAAAAAACATATGATGAAGGGAGATATTGAATTGATTAGATAATTTATTTTCCTGTAACATCAGGAGAATATCATATAATATAATATTTTTTCTGATCATCCTGAAAATCAATAATTTTCGTACATTCATATCCTGAAATCAATACGCTACAATGAAACCCTTATTATCCTGTATTCTTACTGTCTTTTTATTTCTTACTCCATTCAGGCAGTTATTGCCCACTGCCGCCGCTCAAGGCTGGACATGGGGAAGACAGGGTACCTCGGCCAAATTGGACGCCTGGCAGGTAGCTACAGATGCATTCGGAAATGTGTATGCCGGAGGCATGAAGCCTTCTATTGGAACCACTATTTTTGGTAGTTATACAATTCCGGGTTATACAGTCGGTGTTTCCCAAAGCATATGGGTAAAATATAATTCTTCAGGAACACTGTTATGGGCAGATGGTTCCATTTCCGGAAGTATCTATTTAGACAATATTACTACCGACCCATCAGGCAACCTTATTCTTTTTGGTTCGTTTTCCAGCCTGACGGCGCAAATCGGCGCTTTTACATTATCAAACCCATTAGGGCCAGGTGGCCCACAATATTTCCTTGCAAAAGTAAGTCCGTCAGGTACTGTATTATGGGCTATTAGTGAGGGGAATACCATCACCAACGTGTCTATTGTTTGTCTGACTGAAATTATGGGCATGGGGGGTGTTACCACAGATGCAGCGGGTAATATTTACGTCACTGCTTCGTTCAATCAAAAAACCACAAAAGTAGGCCCTTATACACTTACCAACGCAGATCCAACCGGTACCACTTACGACATATTGGTAGCTAAGTACACCCCCGCGGGAACACTGGTTTGGGCTTCTTCGATAGGAGGCGCTAAAGATGATTACGGTATTGGAATCACTGTCTCTTCTACAGGCAATGTATATATTGCAGGCGCCTTTTCGTCACCGTCCCTTTCTGTCGGTTCATCCGTATTAAGTAATCCATACAAAAATCCGCTTGCCTGTATAGCGGAGTTTTCTCCTTCCGGCGTGCCATTATGGGCGCAAAGTGCAGGAGGAAGCAATGGCGCATTAGCTACAGCCATAGCCAGCGATAAATCAGGCAATGTTTATATGACCGGTGGTTTTCAAGATCCTTCTATCTCTTTCGGGACTACCACCATTACCAGGCCATTTACCGGAGTGGCGCCCAGGTTGTCAGCCTTTCTGACCGGGTATTCTTCGTCAAATGTAGTTACCTGGAGCAAATGTATAGGGTCTCCCACACAGTATGTAACAACCTATTCCGTGGCGGTAGCTGCCTGCGGGCAGGTTTGGGTAAGTGGTGCTTACACCGAAAAAGCAGTGATAGACCCCGGCGATACACTTGCTTTCCCTTATTCATGGCCTGCAAATGACCCGGTATTCATTGCAGGGTATAATCTGTCTGGCGGTGTTGCGGGATATGCAAGCCTTGCATCGGGCGGGGATGACCAGAACGAAATCGCAGTGGATCCGGTAGGCAATGTGTATTTATGCAGCGATTTCTACCCCCCTACTTTTACCGTAGGCCCGGATGTGCTTACCGGTACGACCAACGAATATTTCTACCTCGCAAAATATTTAAACAACACAGATACTACTATTTATAAAGATACCTCCCTGTGCCTGAATACGGGTAGCGCAACATTGACAGCCCCACCCGGATATACTACTTATTACTGGGATGATGGTTCCACTACAACCACCCGCACTGTGACTACCGGCGGCAAATATTATGTTCGGTGCATGACGTGCGGCGCACCCATACTTGTTGACTCATTTATTGTTTCCACGCCCGACAGCACATTCAGCCATACAGACACCAGCACCTGTTCTTTGGCCGGCTCTATGACTATTAATGCGCCTGCAGGCTATAGTTCTTATCTCTGGAACACCGGAAGTACCGCCTCCTCAATAACAATAACCGGGTTTGGTTCTTACTGGGTCCGGGCAACAAAAGATTGCTCCATACAAACAGAGACTTATAACGTTACCGCCAATCCTTTGCCGGTTGTAGCGCTCGGCAATGACATCACTTTTTGCCAGGGCAATACGATCACACTTAAAGCGCCGCAAGTTCCGGGATACAGTTATTTATGGAATACAGGAAGCACATCGGATTCAATAAGTACAACTGAAGGCGGCACCTATTGGCTTACGGTAAACAATTATGGCTGCATGGCAACAGATTCAATAAATATCACCCGGTTATCTCCGCCACCTGCAATAAATCTGGGCCCCGATACCACATTATGCCTTGGTGATGTTATACAACTATCTGCACAGGTAGCTACGGCTGCCTATTTATGGAGTACCGGCAGCAATGAACATGGCATTAATGTCACTGAAACCGGTACATATTGGACTACTGTTTCCAATCAATGCGGTATTACAAGCGACACCATTAAAGTTGACTTTGAACCCTGCGATATCTGGTTTCCATCGGCATTTTCTCCAAACGATGATGGCCGGAATGATATTTTCAGGGCCGTGGGGACTTTCACTTTTTTCAAATATTATTCGTTGAGTATCTATAACCGCTGGGGCCAGCGGGTATTTATTACCGAAGATATTTACTCGGGCTGGGATGGCACCTATAATGGCGCAAAACAAGATCTCGGCACTTATTTCTATATGGCCCATTATACTTTAGAAGGTAAAAAGCATATGATGAAAGGAGATTTTCAACTGATACGGTAATGTACAACCACCCCTTTCATTTAGTAAGGATGACCCGGAAAGGGTCAAATGTTTATAGCCATATGAATGAAAAATGGGTTCGATGCCGAAGGTATCGCATGTTATGAAGATGAGTAGAAACTTTATATGGATGTGCTCTCATCTGCTATCCAGACAAACAAAAATCCCATGTATTTTTTGTCCAAACTGTTTGCAGTTATCACCGTCCGGTGCGTTGCACCCCCCTGTTGCCCGTAGTGTTCAAAAAAAATAAAAAAGTAGTCGTTTGGTGTAAACTCCTGTTTACGTCATAGTGGGTGTTAATCTCCGATTGACGAACTTGCAAAACACAGATTTTTTTAGAAACATTCCATCCCACGTCTGGCGCGAGTAATTAGAATAGCCTTGCGCGTCGGTGACCCATGTCCTGCCCAATTTAACCAGTTTTCAACTGGCATTCATAATATTCAAAACCCATCCCAAATTGTTGCGGCCCTAACGGGGCGCATGTGCTGGTAAATTTTGAATTTCTACAAACCGTTAGTCACCTACCGGGGCATTCCAGCAAATCCTGAAAACAAAAAAAACAGCGCTAAAAAACACGCCCCGGTAAAAGTTACCACTGCCACATCAATGCCGACTCTCGTCGTCCCCTAATAGCTTTCCCCCACATTCCAGCGTATAGCTATCTTTTGCCATGCGGATGCATTTAGGCAAAAGTGCCATTTTCTTTGGTTCGTTTCTGGCGCCTGTCCCGCTTTTTCTGCGGGAGCCAAGAAAAAGAAATGAACACTCGAGCAGGACAGATAACAAAGGACAGATAATGAGACCATCTATTTATCTTGAGATTGCTTCGTGCCTCGCAAAGACTAACACGAGTACAGATGCTTCCTACGTCAGCATGACAAAAAAGAAAAAAACAAGCGCTAAAAACACACCCCTGGAAAAGTTACCACTGCATTTGTTGTCTGTATTCTTCCGGAAAAAAAATAAAATTGAAGTTCGGCATAGACTCTGTCTATGTCGTGGTGGAAGTAAATCTCCGATTTACGAATATTCAAACGCAATGTTCCACTCGTCCGCGAATGTTTCGCGGATGCACCGGCATGGCGTTTGTAACGCCTGGCAAACAGCTGGTGTGGCACGCTTCCAAAAACGTGCCACACCTGTGTTGAAGATATGGTACAAATTGGTAGCGCACCCTACGTCGCGCAGGTGCTAGAATATCTTTTTAAGCTACAAACCGTTAGCCGCCTACCGGGGCGTTCCAACATATCCTATAATCCAATAAAATAAAGGGTGAAGCCCTGAAATCTCATAGCATAGGGCAACGCCCTATGGCTCGCGCCGGAGAATTCCAATCCACAAAACCCTATATCAGACCATATTAAACAAAAATAAATAATCCAAAATATTTGGAATTGTCAATAATAGTGTCTATATTTGTACCTGAATTTGAGTATTATGATGACAAAATTTAATATCATAGAATTTCAGAGCGCAAAAAAAGCGCAACGGAGCGCAGGAAATGCGCAAGAATTTGAGCACATAATGTAACCGCTCACGAATGACGGGTAATAATTCCATTGGACTTGCATTAATTGTCTCGGTCGAGTAGAGCAAGAAGTTTCACCTCACCCTCTCACAGAACCGTACGTGACAGTCTCCCGTCATACGGCTCTTCTTATTCAGTCTTTTGCGCTATGGCGTAAAGCCATGCTTCCAATGTG
>CAISOH010000138.1 GCA_903887005.1 uncultured Bacteroidota bacterium
AAAGATTGGCGCGACAATCAATACGGCAGATTATTCTAAAAGAGGCTGTGAAGTCTGGAAGAGCCGTATGATGCGAGAGTATCAAGTACGGTTCCGTGAGAGGCTTGGGGTGAAATTCCGCTTGCCTACTCGACTGAAATGTTTGTAGCCGCTGGTGAAACCGGCGGGAATGAACACCCAACACACGCACCCCGTTAGCGGGTGCAACAATTGAGGAGGGGGGTGGGGATTATGAATGCCAGTTGCAAACTGGTTAAATTGCTTAGACACGAGTTGGCTACACACTATGCTTTGCGACAAATTACTCGCGCCAGGCGAAACCTTCCTTTTTTTTAAGGGGGGAGTTGGGGCACATCATGGTATATAGTAGTTAATTGAGGGCAGGGTGAATAGAAATCCTGAATGTACAAGGGTGTGACACACCGGACGGTGATAGTATTACCAGTGCCGGTAACAAAATATTTTTATGTCTGGATGACAAATCTACCGGGGGGGATAAGGGGCGTTACAAACGCCCTGCCGGTGTATCCGCGAAGCATTCGCGGACGAGTGGGCAACCGCAAGGGTTGCCCGTACCCATGATTTTCAGAGGTTGCTTTTGCCGATGTTGCAGATGGAGCTGAGGGTCTGGAGGTTTTCGGGTATAGATTTGCCACCTTTGCTGGAGGGGATGATGTGGTCTATGTGGAGGGTTATGGCGGGGTCATTCGCCGGTGATGCGCCACAGGCTTTGCAGCGGAAATTGTCGCGTTTCATAATGAGATGGCGGAGGCGCCAGGTAAGGTGAGCGCGGGGAGCGGGAGGGCGGAGAGCGGACCTCACGCCGGAGCTGCGCCCGTGGCTTTGCAGGCACTCCACGGGTGGAGCAGGAGGTGTGATAAGCGGATTTTTCCGGTGTGCTATAAATTTTTCAAGGGCTGTGCTCCATTTACCGAATGTGCGGAGGTAGGGCCGCCTTCCGAATCGGGAACAGGGCGGATATAAATCGCTCAGGTATGGCTGCCTGCCGAGCGTTATCCATAGGTGGTGGAGATTATCGAAGAGTTGCGGAATGGGTATGTTCTGATGTTTTTTTATTTTCAGACCGGCTTTCTGAAGGGCTTTGTTCCATGTACCGAACCTGCGGGTAATGATGCTGGGGCAGTATGTGCCTGTTTGCCTGTAGTGTTTGTTGGATATTGTGCTTTTCCGGATTTTCTTTGCTGTTTTTTTGAGGTCATTGAGTAGTTGTTCATTGGTAGGGCGGCGGATGTAGCCGGTTAACTGGAATTTCATATTGAAGGGGGGTGTTTAAATGGCCTTAATGAGTAATAGCTTAATGTCGTTCAACATAGCTATACTTCGCAAGGGATAAATTAGTGAGTGCAGAACTTTATTGAGCTTAAGTTCATCATTCAGCATGTCATGGTTCGGCGCGGCTCACCATGACAAATTACCTATTAAGCTATATCTGCAAGAGTCACTAATTTATCCCTTGTTGAGTATAACAATGTCAAAGGGAAAATGTTGGAAAAGTGTCATGTGTTTTTGTTTTTGGGGGCACAAAGGTGAAATGAATTTTTGAGTTTGGCAAATTGAAGTTTTATGATAATACACTTTTCGTACTATCATATACAGCTATGTGAATATCATAAAAATTTCTTTCCGCGACTGGCGCGGGTTTGAGTTGAATTATGGCTTTGATTTTGCGGACTTTGGAAAGTGAGCGAAAACAGGGTGTGCAGAAGATACATAGCAGTTGTTTTTCCTATGCGATATTTAACGTGATTTCGGGTATCCGCTCAAAAACAAAGGGTAAAACAAAAAATATAGGGAAGGGTACAATCATCCATTCGATATATCTATACATCTCACGGGGTAAAACAGTGCAATAAATATCTATCGCATAGACGCAAAGTATAATAATTTGATTGTTAATAAATTATGTAAAATTAAATATCACAAAGCCCTCAATAATGAGAATTTCCCAAGAATGGAGACGCAAGCATTGCGTCTCTACAATGGGAATTTCTTTCTATAATAATGTGAGTTCGGAGGTCTAATCACTGAAAACCAATAAGTTGCAACTCTTTATAACTTGTGTTTTATATCACCCTTTCATGGTTTTACCATTTTTCATTTTCTATAATAACAGTTCGACGATTATTGATTTGGCAATCAATAAGTTAACTATATTCAGCACAGGTGTCCCACTCCTTTTCGGTGTGGGACACCTCCAAGACCTCAACAAATACCATTATTAGCATCAAAATATAAAAGGCCTGGCTAATAAACTGGTATTTATCATCGAACTCGCGTTATAATAATGCCATCCCTGTCGGGATTTTATCCTTTTATTGGTTGAATTTCAAACAATAAACCGTCGAACTGGCGTTAATTTAACATCACAAGTTTAATAGAAAGTGATGAAGTTAGTATGCAAAGACGTGAAAAACA
>CAISOH010000139.1 GCA_903887005.1 uncultured Bacteroidota bacterium
CTACGAATTTCGCTACACGAAAATAAGCCTTTCAGGGAATCCACCTCGAATGAATATTCATTAATTTTATGGGATGCAATACACAGACAAGCTTTCCGAACATTATCATTCACTATTAAGTGGCAAATATGATTGTATTGATCGCATAACTTTAAATGCCTATTTCCCCATGCTAACAATGCCTGGCGGGGTAAGGTGTTGGTATAGGGAACTAACCGGTAGCGATAAAGGTCTTGATACGCATAAACTAATAAGTTTTGCGGGAACATTCAGTAAACGTGTTCAAAGCTATTGTAAGAGTAATAACATTCCTTTTCATCATTATAAAAGTGGGGAGCGTAAGCATGAAGATGCAGAAGCATTAATACCCGCTGATAAATCATTTACCGGGATATTTGCCATATTCTGTTGCCGTGCATCAAGCCGGTTATGGGAAGTAACCACCTTCGGACAAGGTAAAATAGACATCCACAAGAAAAAGGAGTATTCATTGGTCAATCACTATTACATTCATATTATGGATGTCGAATGGGGCCATATTTGCATCAGGATTTGTGCTCATCCACCGTTTGCCTGCCTGATTATGCTTAATGGTCACGAATGGGTGGAGCGTCACAAAAAGACAGGAGAGCTCAACGTCACAAAAGAAGGAAATTGTTTTACCTCATATACAGACGGGAAGAAATTATCTAAGATTGCAGACAACCTGAAAAAACAAGGGCACTTAGATAAAGTTTGCCAAAGATGGGTGTATCAATGTTTATGGTTTGCACTTGATTATGAAGAGCAGACCAGAAGCCGCTTCAAGTACAAATTTTCAGTTTATCAGGTGGAGTACAGCCGGAACCTGCTTTTTAATACAGGCCGCAAACTGGACAATGTTTATCAGAACCTGATCACATTAACAAGGGAAAGGTTAGACATTAGTCGCCTCAAAACGATATTTGGATTAAAAAGAGGCCCATACAAATGCACCAATCCTTCTGCACCGGAGGTACGTATCCAGACACCTGAGTACAATCTCACCATTTTTAAAATACACTTTGGCAAACTAACGGTGAAATTGTATGACAAAGGGGAGCGTACCTTACGGGCAGAAGTAGTAGTACACAATACCAAAGCTTTGGGTTGCAAACGAGGTGTTGAGTTTTTTGAAGAAATCATAACCAAGTTGCAGGAACTGATCAAAAGCTTTCTGGACAATATGGAATATGCACATGCTGCTCTCATAGACGATGGAGCAGTTGATAAACTGACGACCCCATCAGTAAAAGGCAAAAACAGACAGGCAGGCATTGATCTTTGCAATAAGCGAAACATTGCGGTAATGCAAGTCATCATGGCCCTATCTATCAAACCGAGAGGTTTTAGTGTAGCCGAGGTAGTGGCTCAAATGAAAGAACTGCACAACAAAAAGTATTCTATAGCCAATGCCAGATATGATTTAAGGAAAATGAAAAGTAAGAAGCTCATTGAGAAAATAAAAGGCAAGAGGAACAATAAAGTAACACCTGTCGGGTTGAAGACAATAGCATCAATCATTTGCCTCTGGACAGACAAGTTGCCTTCATTTTTATCTTTGGTCAACTCAACAGAAGAAATAACACAACAAAAAAAAGAATTGACTGAAATGGAAAAATGCATGTTCAATGCCAAAAGTGAATTTGAACACTTGATAAATATATATGGAATAAAACGGGCTGCCTAAAAGTGACAACATGTTGTCATATTATTAGCAAATAGTGCCTATTTTATAGGTGCCTAATACAAATTTGAATTTACTCCCCATGTCAAGGGAAAAGCGTGGCTTCTCTGAAGTAGCAAAAATTACCGAAGTACTATCTCCGTAAACTGTGTAGTGAAGGCCCGGAACAAATAAACTGCTGCCGGCTCCTTTTACAATAAACACCTGTCCATTTAATTTGAACGCAAGTATATCCGCGCCTGTATGTGTGGCAGGGGGTAGCTGTAACGGAGTATTGCCCGGCGGTTTATTGCAGCCGGTAAAGAGTATGTAAATGATGAAATAAAGGATAACAGATGAAATGTTTCTGTTTTTCATAGAAGATTAGAAGATATTGAAATTCGGTTATTACGGTGTAAAAGTAGTCCTGTTAATAGCCCTTCCATTATAATATACAAGCTGCCCTCTGTAAGCAAAGTAAGAAAAAGAAGTATGAGTAATATCTTTTTCATAGGTGTTTATTTATTATATAGTAAAGGTAATCATTAATTCAATTCCATGTTCATGCTCTATACACAATAGTTGAAGGTCATAGAACCACTCAATGTACTCTAAAGAGCCTTCGGTGCATATTTCACAAACAGCAATACACTTGTCCAGATTGTCATTTCTAATCTGTGCTTCTTCATCTGTATAGCGGCGCATGTGCGTTTCTGGATAAACATAATTTGTAAAATTGGCGGATGGTGTAAAGTTATCTATCTCATTTGCGATTATCTCCAGAAAAGCTTTTACGTCTTCCACCTGTGTCGTTCGGCTGTGCTGTTGGAAAATAAAACTATTCCAGCAAGTAGTTCGACTATGTGTAAATAAAATTAGTTAAACAGTCCCCTGAGCCGTCCCCAATAAAATAAAAAAGCCCTGAAAGGCAAGCCTATCAACGCTCTTCATTTTATAAAAATAGTCCCTTCAGGGGATTTATGGTGGTTAAAATGATTTCAGCCACTTTATAACCTCATCTCTTGTTTTACCCAATTTTTGCTGGATACGCCCTACCAGTTCATCATCTTTTCCTTCTTCGTATTGGAGGTCATCATCTGTAAGGTTTGCATTGGCTTGTTTTATTTTACCTTTCATTTCATTCCATTTGCCTTTTATTTCTAACTTGTCCATAATAGTTGTTGTTTTATGAAGTACTATTACAATCATGCCACTAATAAGTTAAAAGTTAAAAGTTAAAAGTTAAAAGTGGGCAACTTCAAATATTTGCGTGGTCATTGAGCCATTATCTGTACACTTGCATTCATTGAGCAATTAAGCTATTGAGCCATTGAGCCATTGAGCAATTAAGCCATTGAGCAATTAAGGCCATTGAGCAATTAAGCCATTGAGCCATTGAGCCATTGAGCCATTGAGCCATTGATCCGTCTCCGCACATAAACAAGTCACACCAACAACTACAAAAAATCCATAATTTAATAAATTCCAGTCCCAAAAACAGCCCATTTTCTGACTTGCGCTGCGCTCAATCAACTCATAATATATACCACATTAGTCCTCAAACAATTACCGCCAAAATAAAATCTATGATATACACATAGCTGTATATCATAACGCTAAAAGTGCATTATCATAAAACTTCTTTTTGTCAATTTCAAAAATCTGTATGACCTTTGTTGCTATAGTTGAACTTTTGCCTGGCAGGAACGCCGTCTGTACACCTTTTTCAGGTGTCAGACGGCTGGCTCGGATGCGGTTATTTTGCTGGATTATAAGTGCATGATTAGAAATGTTATGACACTTTGAACGGGAATCATGAAACATTTCCCGATGATTTCGGCAAATGAAAAATCGTCATAAAGAAATGTTAAAAGCATCATTTTCGAATTCATAACCATCTGCGTCATCTGCGTTCTTTCACATTATCTCATTTTATTTTTTTCTGGAAAATGAGAAATTAAATTTAAAAATCATACAAATCAAATAAAGTCATTCATGTTCATAGTTCAGACAATAGGATAAGAATGGGGCAATGATGTGCAAATGTGTGCAAATCAAAAAATCACAAACAACTGAAAACCAACAACTTATTTTTCACATTATCTCATTTTATTTTTTTCTGGAAATGTGACAATGCCTGTTTTCTCCAGGCTGCTGATTAAATAACGGTATTTTTCATTTACTACCGGATGAAAAATTCTGAAGTTCAATTGGTGCCCCGCCAAAAAGGGCCAATAAGGGTAACCCTTAATAGCTTTCCCCCACGAAACAGCGTATAGAAACCTTTTGCCATGCGGACGCATTTCGGCAACTAGCGCAGCGACTCATGAACGCAATTGAAAAAGACATCAATATTGTGAATAAAAGTGCCCTTTTCCCTGCCTGCCGACAGGCAGGTTTGGTTCGTCCCGATTGCCTCGGGATGAACACACGGGCAGGACAGATAATGAGGATAAATAAAAATGCAATATTAAACAAATAGCAAATTTACTCATTGTAATAAACGTGGCAACAATGTGCAAATGATGTG
This sequence comes from uncultured Bacteroidota bacterium, assembly GCA_903887005.1. GTDB lineage: Bacteria > Bacteroidota > Bacteroidia > Chitinophagales > Chitinophagaceae > Nemorincola. Next base: position 4,215 of record CAISOH010000139.1, read on the forward strand.
ACAATGAAAAATCACAAACAACTGAAAACCAACAACTTATTTTTCACATTATCTCATTTTATTTTTTTCTGGAAAATGAGAAATTAAATTTAAAAATCATACAAATCATATAAAGTCATTCAGGTTCATAGTTCAGACAATAGGATAAGAATGTGATAATGATGTGATAATGATGTGATAATGAAAAATCACAAACAACTGAAAACCAATAACTTATTTTTCACATTATCTCATTTTATTTTTTCTGGAAAATGAGAAATTAAATTTAATCATTAAATATTCGGACAACAATCTCATTAAAAATTACGGTAAAATCAGCTAATCAGCTAATTCTCAAATCAGCTAATCAACATTGAGCCATTGAGCAATTAAGCAATTAAGCTACATTTGCAAAATTGAGCCATTGAGCAATTAAGCCATTGAGCTATTATCTTATTTCATGCGTACAAAAGTTTTATTAAGTTGCCTGTGTGTTTTATTATTATCGTCCTGTGCTAAAACGCGGATAAAGGAACATGATGAATGGGCGCAGTATTTTAACAATTATGGAATTAAGAACGCCTGCTTTATGCTGCGTGATAACAACCATGAGTCCATACACTTCTTTAATAAAGAGCGTATAACCCGGCGTTTTTTGCCTGCTTCCACTTTCAAGGTGTTCAATTCATTAGTAGCTCTTGAAACGGCTGTAGCGCCAGACGACCAGCTTGTGATAAAATGGGATAGTGTGGTACAAAGCAGGCCGGAATTGAATAAGGATATGAATATGCGCGAAGCTTTCAAAGTAAGCAGTCTTTGGTATTACCAGGAAATAGCCTGTCGTATAGGTCCTGCAAGGATGCAGCATTACCTTGATACTGTGAAATACGGCAACATGAAAATGGAAGGCCGCATTGACAACTTCTGGATAAATAATTCACTTCAGATATCAGCAGATGAACAAACTGGTTTTTTGAAAAAGCTATATTTCGCTGAATTGCCTTTCTCCGAAAGGTCGCAACGCATAGTCAAGACAATGATGCTGCAGGAGCAAACACCCGCTTACAATCTATATTACAAAACCGGCACGGGTATGGTTGGCGACAAATACATTTACTGGATAGTGGGTTTCGCGGAAAGGATAGAACATGTGAAGGAACCTAAAGAATCCATGAACAAAAGTGATGTGCGCTATTATCCGTATTTCTTCGCACAAAACTTTGAAATGGCGGTATCTGATACTTCCAAAGATTGGTTCAAGGTGCGTATTGAGATATTGCATGACATTTTGAAGGATTACAGAGTGCTGCCGAAATAGATGGCTCAATTGCGTAATGGCTCAATGGCTCAATTTATTACGACATTGAGAAAAAATGTGATAATTTGTAAATCTTGCCAATTTCATTTAACTGAAATTCAGGCTTTTTTAATTATTTTGAGCATTTTCAAATTCAAACAGCAAAGATGGAATTTACCGCAAAGCAGATAGCCGGCATACTGAACGGGCAGATAGAAGGAGATGCAGATGCCACGATAACAAAATTATCGAAGATTGAAGAAGGTGTGCCTGGTTCTTTATCCTTCCTTGCCAACCCGCTTTATACACATTATCTCTATACCACCAATGCTTCACTGGTTATTATCAATAAAGATTTTGTTTTGACCGGGCCTGTTTCCGCAACCCTGATACGGGTGGACAATGCAGGAAATGCTTTTGCAAAACTGCTGGAAATGTATAACCAGGTCAAGCTGAATAAATCTGGCATTTCAAAACATGCCTATATTTCAGAAACAGCAAAGGTGGGCAATAATATTTATGCAGGGGAATTTGCAGTAATAAGCGATAATGCACAGATAGGTAATAATGTGAAAATATATCCACAGGTTTATGTTGGGGAGAATGTAGTGATTGGTGATAATACTACTTTGTTTGCCGGGGTAAAAGTATATTCAGATACACAGATTGGTAAGGATTGTATCATACATTCAGGCACAGTCATTGGCAGTGATGGTTTCCGGTTTGCGCCTGAGAATGAGGCCGGCAACAGGAAAATACCTCAAATCGGGAATGTGGTGATAGAAGATGATGTGGAGATAGGCGCTAATTGTGCTATTGACCGGGCAACTCTTGGTTCTACCATTCTGCGGAAAGGCGTAAAATTTGATAACCTGGTACATATCGCCCATAATGTGGAAGTAGGGGAGAACAGCTACCTCGCAGCATGTAATGTAATAGCAGGCTCTACGAGGGTCGGAAAGAATTGTATGTTCAGCGGGCAGGTAGGTATAGTAGGCCATTTGCAGATAGCAGACAATACGATTATTACGGCCCAATCAGGCATATCTAAGAGTATAACCAAACCCGGTGGTGTTTATATGGGTTCGCCGGCATTTGACGCAAATAAATACAGGAAAGCATATATCCATTTCCGCAACCTGGATGCTCTTGTGCAGCGTGTTGATAAAATTGAAAAAGAAAAATAAGTTACGTTCCTAAGCAGCTTCCATTTCTTTAAAACCGATCATTTTATTTTGTTCCGTATCCCATACTTTAAGCCGAAGGCAAGCCGCAATGTCGGAAGGCATTAGGGTTGTAACCTTTGCCTGTTGTAGCTCAGGAATAGCAGCCATAGCTTCCGGCAGACGGTAAAAGGGAATCTTGGAATTGAGATGATGGACGTGGTGGTATCCAATATTTGCGGTAACCCATTGCATAAACGGATTCAGTTCCATATAGCTTGAAGATTCGAGGGCGGCATTTGCATAGTTCCAATCCTGATTTTTTTTGAATGTAACACCCGGGAAATTATGCTGCGCATAGAAAAGATAGGAGCCAAGCATTTGTGAAAGGAAAAATGGGAAAAAGAAACCAAGAAGGAATGTCAGCCAGCCGAAATGAATAAAAAAGAAGGCGCCGATGGAATAATGTAATATAAGCACAGCGAGGGAATCCCAGTGCCTGCGGGGGTTACTAAAAAAGGATTGCAGGCACATACCAAATGTAAAAGTGGTAAAATAAGCAAAAAACATATTTATGGGGTGGCGAACGGCCAGGTAAACAAATTTTTCATTTTTTGTAGCCTCCAGAAATTTTTGCTTGGTCATAATTGGAAAAGAACCAATACTTACACCAAATAGTTTTGCATTATGATTATGATGGTGATCATGCGAACGCTTCCAGATGTTTGGCGGCGTTATCATATAAATACCGAATATGGTAAAAATTATATTTGCCGGTATTGAATTTCTAAGTATAGTATGATGTTGATAATCATGAAATATGATGAAAAAACGCGACAATAACATTGCGGTAAAAACGCTACATAGTATTCTTAAAAAAATATATTGAATATAAACAGTTCCCAATATTGCACCGATCAGCAAAAAAAATGTTGTAAGCGTATAATACCAGCTCTTCCACCTGATTTCTTTTGCAAATGGCTTTGTCGCCAGAATAAGTTCTTTCCCTGTAAGCATCGTGCAAATTTAAGCAACATTCAGAAATAAAAACAACATGAAAACAGAGATATGTGTTAAAACCATGTTTTAAAAACGTAATTATCGAGTTTATTGTCTTTTATGTCAGTAATTACCAATCATTTCGAAGCAAAATAGCCCGACCTGCAAAATAATAAATCACACACCAGCACATTGCAACGAACGCATAGCTTGTTAAAGATATGTCAGGGCCCATTGGCATCATGGCTTTTGCAAATTGCATTAAAGGGAACGGCAGCAACTCATCACTTGCCTGCAAAGGCAGCAGATTGCCATAAGGCTTATCTGTAAAATGGTTGATAATGCTCTTAAGGATATTCTCAATAATCATAGAATAGAGTAAGAACAAGCCGATGGCCAGGCCGCTTTTGCGTATCCACAGGGCAATAAATAAAGCAAAACCCAAATAATCTAATGAAAGCAAAAAGAAATACGCTACCTGCTGAAACTCAGAAAACATACCACTCAGTGATCCGGAATTAAAGCCACCGAAGATAATTCCAAGTATAAAAAGATATATAGTTGCAATAATGCTAAAAACAATTAACAGCAATACTTTGGCATGATAGAATTGCATCTTATCCCAGCCATCTATCACATTTTGGCGATTGGTACGGAAGCCATATTCATTTGTCGTGATGATGATTATCAGTATGGAAATAAACATGATGAATATACTGCCCCAAAAACCAAGATTACCCCATACCTGGGGAAAAGAATAGGCTGTACTGAGAAAATTGATGCCATTCTTTCCACCACCTCCGATTTTTATCAAACCGTTGGCTATTTCCAGGTTCCATAGCGGTAACAACAACAGGAATAGGATAGCCAGTACCCAAAAGGTTCGGTAGCGTTTAATTTTAAGCCATTCTACTGCAAGCAATGCAATCATAAGTGCCTTTATTGGTCCCCTCCCGGAACAGGGGGAATATTAATTGTTTGTAAGTTCCATAAATTTTGTTTCCAGGCTTTTCTTTTTCAAAAGCAAATGAGACAGCACAATGCCTTTGCTGATACAAAATTCATTAATCTGAAATGGCTGAATATCTGTATCGCAGGTTAATTGCAAAGTATTATCCACCAGTTTTATTTTTTTTATGCCACTCATCATTTGCAGGGCCTGTTGCAGTTTTTCCATATCTGTAGCTCTTACTTCTACCTGGTCTTCGCTATGGAGCACTTCATCAACCGGGCCGTGAAGCAAGAGTCTTCCCATTTTCAATATAGCCACATGGGTGCATACTTTTTCAATCTCATCAAGCAAATGGCTGGCAATAATAATTGTGATACCCTCTTTATTCAATTTGCGGATAAGGTCCCGGATCTCTGCTATTCCTGCGGGGTCAAGGCCATTGGTGGGTTCATCAAGCACTAATATTTTTGGGTTGCCAAGCAATGCTGCACCAATAGCCAGTCTTTGCTTCATGCCAAGTGAAAAGGTTTGGAATTTGCTGTCTTTTCGTTCAAACAATCCCACTTGGCGCAATACCCTTAAACGGTCATCCATCCCCATTTGCTTTATGGCAGCAGAGATCTCTAAATTGTTGAATGCGGACAAATAATGATAAAAATTGGGTGTTTCCAGCAGCGCGCCTATCTTCCGGCGTGCTTCACTATGCTCCATGCCGCCAAACCAACTATAACTGCCGGCATTTGCCAGCAACACATCAAGCACAATGCCTAACAAAGTGGTCTTGCCACTGCCATTTGGCCCCAATATTCCGAATACACAGCCTTCAGGAACATCAAATGATACATCCTTCAGCGCCTGTATCGGGCCGTAAGATTTGGAGATTTGCTGTATGGAGAGGATGGGAGACACGAAAAGTTAATATTATTAAAAAAATAAGTAAAAAATCAACTAACATATAAATCTTTCTGCAGTGGTCCGCCGGGATTTACTGCATAATGATCCAGGTCGGTAATACCTGCCGCTTTAAGCACATCCTCATCAAGGAATAAATTGCCGGTACATTCTTTTGACGATTGCTGTAAAATGTAATGGGCGCAATCGGCAAGTATTTCCGGCTTCCTGCTGCGGTTCATGAGCATATCGCCGCCTAATAAATTCTTTACGGCGGAAGTAGCGATGGTAGTTACCGGCCAGAGGGAATTGGCTGCTATACCATAATTTTTATACTCTAACGCCCAACCCAGCGTCATCATACTCATACTGAATTTACTGATAGTATAGCCAACATATGGCGCTATCCATTTAGGGTCAATATCAATAGGTGGCGATAAAGTAAGTATGTGCGGGTTTTCAGCTTTTCGCAAAAATGGTACACAGTGTTTTGTAACTAAAAAAGTCCCGCGAACATTAATATCATGCACCAGGTCGAAACGCTTGGTTTCGGTTTGTTCTGTATTACTAAGAGAAATTGCTGATGCATTATTTACCAGAATATCAATACCGCCAAAAATAGTTACTGCCTGCTGCACTGCAGATAGTATCTGCTCCTCGTCACGTATATCGCATTTTACAGCCAGTCCTTTTCCTCCGGCTTCATTTACTTTAAGAGCGACTGAATGAATAGTACCACCTAAGCGTTGATCTTCCTTTTCAGATTTTGCTACTATTACAATATTTGCGCCTTCTTTAGCTAGTCGTAAAGCAATTGCTTCTCCTATACCCCTGCTGGCTCCTGTAATAAAAGCGGTTTTTCCTTTGAATTTCATAATCGGATTATTAGTGTAGTAACGAAATTAAGTGCAAAGTATCATTTTATCAATAACCGCTGCCTCAAAGCCTCATAAAGTATCATTCCTGTGGCAACTGAAACATTCAGGGAGTCGAAATTGGTAACCATGGGGATTCGTATCAACTGGTCAGCGCGTTTTAATACTTCCTTGCTGATGCCGGTATCTTCGGCCCCCATTACTATAACTGAAGGAATAGTCAGGTCGCTTTCATAAACAGGCACACTGCCTTTCATTTGTGTGCCGAGTATCTGTATGCCATTCAAACGCAGTATATCCATTGCCTGTTGCACGGAAGGCGTCCGGCATAAAAGTATTTTACGTAAAGCGCCTGCAGAGGTCTTTATTGCTTCTTCAGTAAGCGAGGCTGCATGAGAAGTTGGTAAGATGATACCCTGTGCACCGCAACATAATGCGCTGCGGGCTATGGCGCCTACATTGCGTACATCAGTAATGCCATCCAGCAGTAAAAACAAAGGCACTTCTCCCTTTTCAACGACATAAGAAATACCTGCCTGCAAATCCACATATTGTAAAAGGGAAGTCCATGCCACTATACCCTGGTGCTGGGCTTTGGTCATATAGTCCAGTTTTTCAACGGGTACCTGGCTTATTGGTATATTGTATTCTTTTGCACGTTGCTTAATAGCTATGATTTCGGGGCCGGTGGCTGTGCGTAATAAAAATATTTTTTCTATAGTAGTTCCCAGTTCCAGTGCTTCCAGCACAGGCTTCCGGCCAACAAGTAACGGCAGTGAATGGGCGGATTTCATGGGCTAAATTTACGATAAAAAAAATGATGCATTTTGTGCATCCTATGCCATATTATGAAACACATGCTGCACATCATCATCTCCTTCCAGTCGTTCTATCAGCTTAAAAACATCTTCAGCTTGTTCTTCTGATATTTGGATTGTATTAGAAGGTATCCATTCCAGTTCAGATGAAATAACAGTGATTTTCTTTTCTTCCAGCGCTTTCTGCATATTACCGAAGTCGGTAAACCCGCACCTGACAATAATATTACCTTCGCTGTCTTCTCCTACTTCTTCCAGTCCGTAATCTATCAGTTCCAGTTCCAGATCTTCCATATTCAGTCCTTCGGATTTAAGCTTGAACATACCAAGATGGTTAAAAAGAAAGCTTACAGAGCCGCTATTGCCTAAGGTGCCGCCGCCTTTATTGAAATGAGAGCGTACATTGGCAACGGTACGTGTAGTATTATCTGTTGCAGTAACAACCAGTAATGCAATACCATAAGGCGCATATCCTTCATACAAGACCTCATCATAGCTGCTGGTATCCTTGCCCATTGCATTCTTTATAGCAGCTTCAATACGGTCTTTTGGCATGTTGACTGCCTTGCCATTTTGGATTACACGGCGCAGCATGGGGTTGGTATCCGGTTCAGGGCCGCCTTTCTTTACTGCAATTGCAATTTCTTTACCTACCCGGCTGAATTGTTTTGCCATCCGGTCGTACCGCGCAAACATCGTGGATTTTCTTACTTCAAATATCCTACCCATATTATTTTTTCACTGTATTTTTTGAATGAGGGTGCAAAAATAAGAATTGTTTCCTTAGTAGCGCATAATATAAAGAGGGAAGATTATTATTTAGGTGCCAATGTCATTAACTGAAGGATTTAATGCTCCTGGGATTGTTGGTTATTTTACACTTATTTAACATTATATATCTTTACATGTCATTTGTGTTTAGTGTAATACTGGAGTGTAATTACCTAATTTCGCCGTAAAAAATATACACTATCCTTAAAAGTGAAGCCTATTCCAGGTTTCATTTTTTTGTTTTTCTTTTTCTTTTTGGTATATAAAATATATACTGCATGAGGTTTATTCGTAAAATCAAGAAGAAAGATTGGATTGATACCTTCAGCCATTGTTTTTAGTTGCGTTAGAAATTAATCTGATTGAACAAGATGGCTTATTTCCTGTACTTTTACAAGCCAATAAATTGTTTTATCCGATGAATTCCTGATAATGGTACTTCATCAAGCCTTGCAAATTTATACCCTTCTTCTTTAAGTTTTGGAATCAGTATTTTAATTGTTTCAAAAGTCAAATTATTCATTTTCATATGCTCGGAATCCGCAGTTGAATCATGCATAAGAACAATACCCCTTTTAGTTTTGTTAATAGTTTCTAAAAAATTTAAGGCACATAATTCTGCCGTCAAACCTTTGTCCCAATACTTCCAGTCACGGGCATCTATTTCATATATAAAAGGGCCGATATAATTGTAATCATTATTTAAATCTTTATTTAGTTTATTTGCAATTTCGGGCGACCATGAACAGTATGGCGAACGAAAAAAAATAGTTTTATTATTAATATATTGTGAAATTAGTTCACTTGTTTTTGTAATCTCCGTTAAGATATCTTTTCCATCCTTAAATAAAGAAGGAAAATGAAGATGGTTATATGTATGGTTTCCAATAATATGTCCTAACCTATGCAATTCAGGTAAAATATATAAGTTTTTAGATATATGTTTCCCGACCATAAAAAAGGTGGCAGAAATTCCTTGCTCATGGAGATATTCAGCAATTTTAATGGTTTTTGGACCGGGTCCATCACCAGTTGTTTCTCCTGGTCCATCATCAAATGTTAAGCATAGGGTTTTTACAGGCAGAAACCTGCCATGAAGGGATTTTTTAGAAAACATACTTAGCGTATTTTTGAGTAAATATAATTGATTAAGTTCGTTTAATTACCTGAGTTTTCCCCACATTTTATACACTACAGGCTAAAAATGAAGCTGGGTTTGCAGTTTCATTTTTTTTGTGTTTCTTTGTAGTGTATAAATTGTACACTACATGGCATTCATTCGTAAAATCAAGAAAGGAG
>CAISOH010000140.1 GCA_903887005.1 uncultured Bacteroidota bacterium
GCCCCGATTTATCGGGGCAACTACTCGCGTTTAGTCAATCGGCAATTTGAATAAAATCGAATAACACCGTCAGGTGTTCAAGCTTTGTAGCAAAAACAATGAAGTCAGGTTCGCCCCGATTTATCGGGGCAACTACTCGCGTTTAGTCAATCGGCAATTTGAATAAAATCGAATAACACCGTTAGGTGTTCAAGCTTTGTAGCAAAAACAATGAAATCAGGTTCGCCCCGATTTATCGGGGCAACTACTCGCGTTTAGTCAATCGGCAATTTGAAAATATACCGCTCATCATAATCAATTTCAAAGTCCTTGAGCATTTTTACGTATTCCTCAAGAAAAGTAATTTTACGATGATGTTCCTGCTGGTTATGAATATATTGTACAACCTTGTTAACCTGCGATCTGGAATGACTAAATGCACCATAACCATCCTGCCAATTGAATTTATTTTTTGTAAAATTTTGATCGTTAATCCATACGGAAGATTCACTTTTAACAATTCGCAGCATATCCGAAATTGATTGATTAGGATTCAATCCTACAAAGAAATGGAGATGATCAGGCATATTATTTATAGCCAGCATTTTATGATGATGATTCTGCACAATAGCAGAAATATACAACCGTAGCCGGTCATCCCAGGAATCGTGTAGCATCGCAGCACGGAATTTTACGGCAAACACACAATGGATATATAACTGAGTATATGTATTAGGCATAAAATGAATTTTGAAAACAAATTATAGAGTATTTGTCATATTGCGAAATAAGTTGCCCCGATAAATCGGGGCGGACAAATGAAACAATATAATTTCTACAAAGCTTATACCCCGATGGGGCAACAAAATACCTGGTGTCACAAAATGTAATTTGCCTGCTTCCAATTATTTTTTCAACCTTTTGTAACAAAAGTATTACTTTAACGATGTACTATTATCAAACTACACACAATGTTACAAATCTCCGGCCTTTCCAAGACTTATCCTAACGGCGTGCAGGCGCTGAAAGATATCAACCTCAATATTTCCAATGGCATGTTCGGGCTGCTTGGCCCCAACGGCGCCGGCAAATCAACGCTCATGCGCACCATTGCCACATTGCAGGATGCGGATACGGGGAGTATTTTGTTTGGAGATATTGATGTATTCAAACAAAAACAGGAACTGAGACAGGTGCTCGGCTACCTGCCACAGGAATTTGGTGTATATCCCAAAGTTTCCGCCGAGGAGATGCTGCATTATATCGCACGCCTTAAAGGCATAGCCGATCCTAAAGAGCGTAAAGAACTGGTAAAAGCGCTGCTGGAGCAGGTAAACTTATACAACCACCGCAGCAAATCACTTGGCGGTTATTCCGGTGGTATGAAACAACGCTTCGGCATTGCACAGGCACTCATAGGTAACCCCAAACTGATAATAGTGGATGAACCTACCGCCGGGCTTGATCCTGCAGAGCGGCTAAGATTTAATAACCTGCTGAGTGAAATAGGTGAAAACATAATAGTCATACTATCCACGCATATAGTTGATGATGTTAGCGAACTATGCAATGATATGGCCATCATCTCAGGCGGCAAGGTAGTGCAGCGCGGCAATCCCGACGAACTGGTGCTCGGACTGGAAAATAAGATCTGGACGAAACGGGTTAAGAAGGAAGAAGTTGCAAAATATCAGGCTGAATACAAAATGGTGACCGCCAAATTATCCGGCGGCTCCATGATGGTGTATATAAACAGCGATACGGATCCCGGCAATGGCTTCAAATCAGAGAAAGCAACCCTTGAGGAAATTTATTTTTCAAACATTATCTAACCTTATTAATCAAAAACTATGTTCGGCTATATTTTTGCTTTTGAGGTGAGGCGTTTGCTGGGTGCCATCTCTACCTACATTTACTTCTTCATACTCTTTATTGTTACTTTTTTTCTCGCGCTGCTTGCGGGAGGCGCATTCCCCGAAGCTAATTTCCTGATTTTTGGCGAAAAGATATATGCAAATGCCCCGGTTGTCATTGACGCTTTTTTCTCTGTTACCAATAATTACATTGGCCATATCATTATTGTTGCCATCATTGGGAACGCTGTTCTTAAGGATTTCAAGAACAATACCTATACAATGATTTTTACCACGCCCGTCTCTAAGTTTGATTATTTATTTGGTCGTTTTTCTTCATCTCTTGTTATTACTTTGCTTGTATTAACCGCCCCTGCATTTGGCCTGATGGCAGGATATGCAACTCCCTGGATAAATCACGATAAGGTCGAAGCATTCATGTTGATGCCTTACATCCATACATATTGGCAAACTATTATCCCCAACGCGATTTTTGACGGGGCCATTTATTTTGCCGTAAGCATTATTGCGCGGGATATCTTTGTGATCTGGCTTTCATTCGTCATCTTCCACGTTGCAGTAGGTGTCTCTAATTCACTGTTCGGTTCATTGGAAACGCAGACTATCGCAGCCCTGGCAGATCCTTTTGGTAATTTCGCAAAGCGTACCATTGGCAAGTACTGGAGCACTTACGATAAGAACCACCTTCATTACACCATGCATGGACTATTCTTAATCAACAGGCTTATCTGGCTTGGAATGTCTTGTGTTGTCTGGATCATTGGCTATACTTATTTTTCATTTACATCGAGTCCGCGGAAAGTATTTTTCAAAAAGCTGAAACTTGCGGACAGTTCTAAAATAACTTTTGTCCCCGCCTTCTTTAACAGGAATGTCCTGCCAAAAGTCTCCCAGTCCTTCACCACCGGCGCCAACCTCAAAAGCCTTTGGGGGCTGTCCGTTAATGAATGCCGGACGCTTTGGCGAAATACTTACTTCCGTATCATACTGTTATTTGGCATGTTGTTCCTGTTTCTTGCTTCGCTCCAGATAGGCAAGATATATGAAACCACAACTTACCCCGTAACGTACATGATCGTAGAATTTTTTGGCGGTACGTTCCAGTTGTTTATAGTGATCCTGACCATTATGTTTTCAGGCGAAATGGTCTGGAGGGGGCGCGATTTCAAGATGGACAATATCCTCGATTCCCTGCCAGTACCCAATTGGGTATTTTATATCAGCAAACTGGCCGGGATGATGTTTATGCAGGTAATATTGCTTGGCGTCATTATGATTTGCGGCATTATTGTCCAGTTATTTAAAGGTTATACCAATTTCGAGATACTGTTATACATAAAGTACCTCTTAGGCTTCCGGCTTATAGACCTGTGGATGCTTGCTGTGCTAGCGATATTCGTACAAACACTCGTCAGCAATAAATTTGTGGGCTATTTTATTGTCGCCTTATTTTATTTCTGGAACAGCACTTTTGCGCTGATCGTATTAAAAAGCAACCTGCTCGTATTCTCTTCCGATCCGGGTGTCTTTTATTCCGATATGAACAGCTTCGGACATGCCGTATTCCCTTACTTTGTTTATAAAATTTATTGGGGCGCCATGGCGCTTTGCCTTGCTGTTTTATCAAGCCTTTTATGGGCAAGGGGCAGCGAAAACAGGCTTAAACTTCGCATTGCAGCAGCAAAAAGCAACGCAAACCGGTTTTCGTGGATGGTATTTACCACAGGGCTGATCATATTCCTTGGTTGCGGTGGATTTATTTACTTTAACACCAATATTCAGAATAAATTCCAGACTGATTTTCAGCAGGAGGAAGAACAGGCTAACTATGAAAAGAAGTTCAAAAAATTTGAGAATATCCCTCAGCCTAAGATCACGGATGTTCATCTCAATGTTGACCTGTTTCCAAATCAGTTAGGCCTTCATGCAACCGGAACTTATGTACTTAAGAACAAAAGCCCATACCCCATTGATTCCGTTCATATTCTAATACAGTCAGAAATAAAGATTAACAATCTTGGCTTTTCTGCGCAGGCACAATTAATGCTCAATGACTCGCAATACGCTTACAGGATTTATAAGCTTGCACAGCCTTTGCAGCCGGGCGATACGCTTACCTTGTCATTCAGTGTTGATATGGTTTCGCACGGGTTCAAACAGAACTTTACCGGATTGGGCACTCCGCTGTATAATGGCACCTTTGTAAATAACCAGGGCTTTCTGCCTGCTATAGGATACAGCAATAGTTTTGAACTGTCTGATAACAATCACAGGAAGAAACACGGGCTCGGCTACAGGATAACCGCTAACCCGATTACCGATACGGAAGCTTACAAGCGCAGTATTTTTACACCGGATGCCGACTTCATTACTTTTGAAGCTACAGTAAGTACAGTGCCTGATCAGATTGCCATAGCCCCCGGCTATATGCAACGTGAATGGACAGAAAAAGGCAGGCGGTATTTCCACTACAAGATGGATAATAAGATCCTTAACTTTTATTCATTCCTTTCGGCCAGATATACAGTGAAGAAAGAAATGTGGAATAATGTGAACCTCGAAATATACTATCAGAAAGGGCATGAGTATAACCTGGACAGGATGTTTAGAAGTATGAAGAAATCCCTCCAATACTATACTACACAGTTCTCCCCTTACCAGCACAAACAGGTACGCATCCTTGAATTCCCCCGTTATGCATCATTTGCACAATCCTTCCCGAATACCATTCCTTTTTCCGAAGGCATTGGTTTTATAGCAGATGTGGACGACAGCAGCAAAGAAAATGTAGATTATCCGTTTTATGTAACAGCACACGAGATAGCACACCAATGGTTTGCACACCAGGTTGTTGGCGCAAACGTGGAAGGTTCAAATATGCTTTCGGAATCGCTGGCGCAATATGGTGCTATCATGGTACTGGAAAAAGAATTTGGTGAAGACAAGGTGCGGAAGTTCCTGCACATGGAAATGGATAAATACCTGACCGCCCGCTCCAATGAATCTGAAAAAGAAAAACCGCTGGCTTATGTGGACGCCGGGCAATCTTACATACTTTACCAGAAAGGGGGCATTATCATGCATGCACTCAATAAATACATCGGGGAAGACAGCCTCAACCATGCTATAAAACGCTTCATTGAGCGCTATGCTTTCCAGGGGCCGCCCTACCCTACCACGCTTGATCTGTTAGCTTCCATTCGCCTGTCAACGCCTGATTCCCTGCAGTATTTTATTACAGATGCTTTTCAAAAGATCACGATCTACGATAACAAGATTACGGAAGTCAAATCAACCAAATCAGGTGATAAGTATGTGGTTGATGTGACACTGGAAACCAAAAAATTCTATGCCGATTCTACGGGAAAGGAAGTCGAAGCTCCATCCAATGATTATATAGAAATAGGGGTCTATAAAAACAAGGCCACCTTAATGCAGATAAACAAGTATAAACTGAAAGGGGGAATTACAAAACTAACTATCCCGGTTAATGAAAAACCATATAAAGTAACCATTGATCCCCGTATGCTGCTGATAGACAAAAAACTGGATGATAATGAGAAGAAATTTGATGATGACAAAAAAGTTGCAGGCCGATGACTTCTGAAAAAATTGAAAAATGAATACTAAAACCCTGTTATTTTACGTTTTGTAACAAAATTATAGTTCAATGAAAAGTATGTATTACTCACTTTTTCTTGTTCTTTTTGTAATGGCTGATTGCAAAAAAGACAATCTGCCTGCAAATCAGTCTCAGGTGTTCTCTTTACCCGGCACATGGAAATGGGTTATGTCAAGAGGCGGTATAGCTGGAATAACGGAAACCCCGGCTTCCACAGGACGGCATATGCAATATACGTTCAGGGCCGATTCTATAGTTGCTATCACAACTGATACTTCCGTCACCAATACTAAATATAGTCTCAGCACGCTTGTCAGTGTGGGAAGCAAAATTGATCTTATTACGATTGGCTCCTGGATGCCTCAAACTTTTAATCATTATGGCGACACGCTTGTCCTGGCAGACTATTCCATATCCGATGGGTTTGCTAATATTTTTGTAAAAGAGTGAAGCAATAAACTATGTTGCTGACTCTATACCCTTTTTTGCAACCGGCTTTTCAGTTTCCTGGCACGGCACATTCTTGGCAAATTCCAACTTACAATAGCAATGCCCGGCAGGTACGTGTAGTTTTGGGTTATACTGGACAAAGGATAAATTAGTGCCTTTTACAGATATAGCCAAATAGATAATTTGTCATGGTGAGCCGCGCCGAACCATGACATGCTGAATGCTGAACTTAAGCTCCAATGAAGTTCTGAACTCACTAATTTATTCCTTGCGAAGCAATGTCATTGACTTAAGGATTTTCTGTTTTGATTACTATATAATTTGCATATGTTTAACATTAAAACATTATGATATATTATATATATTTTGTATTTTTATAAAGTGTATCATAAAA
>CAISOH010000141.1 GCA_903887005.1 uncultured Bacteroidota bacterium
ATTAATATTTAATATATATATTAACTAAACTAAAAACAAAAAAATGCAGGACTTCATCTTCACAGTAAGAAACATCGACAATAATTCCTTCAGCAATGAACCCGATAAAACAACTTACCTTATTTTACAAGAAAACGGAGACTATATTCCGGATAATGGCAATATCAAAACACAGGCAGAATGGTTACAATCCCTTATAAATGAAGCTAATCAAAAAGCTAAATTAATCAATCGGCATGGAATTGCCCCGGAACAACAAAATGCTCTTTTTAATGCGGACATTTTAGTATTCATTCACGGTTACAACAATGACACCTGTAGTGTAATAAAAAGGCACAGAATACTTCGGGATGCATTGCAAAATAAAGGATGGCAAGGAGTTGTAGTTAGTTTCGATTGGCCTTCGTCCGATTCAGCAGCACTCTATCTTGATGACCGCAAAAAAGCCAGGCTAACTGCAATGGAGCTTGTAAAAAGTGGCATTTCATTGCTGGCAAAACAGCAAAGCAACAATTGCAAAATTAATATTCATGCTTTAGCTCACAGCACCGGAGCATTTGTAATCCGCGAAGCTTTTGACCAGGCTGATGATGCTAATTTACCTGCTGCTGATTGGATGTTATCCCAGTTAATGTTCATTTCTGGTGATATTTCCAGTGCATCTATGAATATTCATGCTAAAAGCGATGCTATTTACAATCATTGTACGCGTTTTACCAACTATCAAAACCCTAACGATGCTGTGCTTGGAATATCTAATTCAAAACGTCTTGGCATTGCAAACAGGGTTGGCAGGGTTGGCTTGCCTGACAATTTACCTTCAAAATGTGTTGATGTTAACTGTGGTGATTATTATAAAACTATTTGTGAAGGGAAAGATATTTTTTATGGTCACTCCTGGTATTTTGACGCTGGTAACAATAGTACATTTATTGACGATTTATATCACAATATCCTTGGTAATGTGGATAGGAATGTAATGGATACCCGTGAGCTTGTTGGAGGCGAATTAAAATTAAAGGTCAGACATTAACTACGATGTTCCGGATGTCCCCGCGGGGCATCCGGAACTTAAATTGCCCCCCTTATTTTGGCGGTATTCAATGGACCATAGCTGAAATTGCACACTACCATTCAGGGCAATCAGGCAAATCACGATTAATCAGTGGTTCAGGCGAGATTGTTGTTGTCCACAATCTCCAGACTACGGTCATGCGGGAGCCAATACCAGTATTGCATATATTGTTCTGAAGAAAATAAAGTTCGGCTGCAGCTTCGATTATTAAACTATCTCAATACCTGTTTTCAATATTTCTTCTACAAACGGGTCTTTATCGGGGGTGAAATCCTTAGTTTTATATGTGCGCGGCGAAATATCCTGAAACTGTTTTTTTATCAGAGTCTTACCAAACAGGTCAATATCATAAAAGCCAATACCCTTAAACTTGTCTGAAACTAAAGCAACATCTATATCACTCCATTTGTTTTGTTCATTCCTGGAGTAAGAACCGAATAATACGACGCGTTTCAAATGAATACCCGAATCAGTTATCTGTTTTGCAAATTGCGTGACTATATCTATTGCAGTTTTTTGAGTATGCATTTTCTTATTTTATCTGCTTCTTTTAATAACAATGTTGTTTCTTTCTGCTTATAAATTTTGTAAATATTCTTTATGTAATCGGGGTATCTTCCTTCTAATTGAAGATCATTCATTTTAGCCAGGAACAATAATTCTTCATCTGTAAAAGTTAATGTTGTTTGCGTTGCGAGCTTCATCAAGTGATGGATTTTAGGAGGTGTATTCCCTGTATTATCCTTTATCCAATGAGCCTTAAGAAGTTTTTCTAAAACAAGATGCGCCCAAAACAAAGCCTGTACATAATTCCTGGTTTCAAACAAACCCTTTACTGCCTTCCAGTCTTTATCAGCAGTATCTACCCAATGGGCTATATGGTCTTGTTTTGTCATCATAAACTACTGTTCAGAAGTTGACGATGTAAAAATACTACAAAAAACATAAAAGAATGCTTATACTCAAATTGAAAGCTAAACAGCGATTTATCTCATTCTATGTTCCGCATGGTCATCCCAAACTTCAAATAAATAACGTCTTTGGCGGTATTCAATGAACTGAAACATAGTAAAAACAGCTTCTGAATCGTCCTCTCTAAAAGAAAAAAGCCTTGAAGGCGATGCTATCAAGGCTTTTAAAATTTATAAAATAGTCCCGGCACTTATCCGGTTAATTCAGCTGGGCCAGGGGTTTAGTCGGGCTGATGAAACGTATATCTGTAATCAACCGGCGGCACAAAAGTTTCTTTAATTGTTCTTGGGCTCAGCCAGCGGTAAAGGTTAAGAATAGATCCTGCCTTATCGTTAGTACCTGATGCTCTTGCCCCGCCAAATGGCTGCTGGCCTACTACCGCACCGGTTGGTTTATCATTTATATAGAAATTGCCTGCACTGTTCACCAATGCCTTGGTCATGTATTCAATAGCATGGCGGTTTTGTGCAAATATGGCGCCGGTTAAAGCATAAGGAGAAGTATTATCCAATACTTCAAGTTCCTGTATCCAGTTATCAGCTTCATACACATAAATGGTCAGTACCGGGCCAAATATTTCCTCGCACATAGTCACATAAGAAGGGTCTGTAGTTTCTATCACGGTAGGTTCTACAAACCACCCTTTAGATTTATCGCATTTGCCGCCGCAAAGTATCTTTGCTGCGCCATTGCTATCTTTTACATGCTCAATGTAGCTTGCAATGTTGTTGAAAGAGGCCTCATCAATTACCGCATTGACGAAGTTAGTGAAGTCATCCACAATACCCATTTTCATGGTCTTGAGCTCAGCAACCAGTTTTGTCTTTATTTCATCAGCCAGGTTTGCAGGCAAATAAGCACGCGAAGCAGCCGAACATTTCTGGCCCTGGTATTCAAATGCGCCACGTGCCAGCCCGGCTACCACGGCGTCAGCATTTGCTGACGGATGCACAAATACAAAATCCTTACCGCCTGTTTCACCTACTATGCGCGGATACGATTTATACCTTGCTATATTACTGCCAATGCTTTTCCACATGCTCTGGAACACTGCGGTAGAACCTGTATAATGTACACCGGCAAAATAAGGATGTGCATAACATATTTCGCCTAAAACCGGGCCAGAAGGATAGATCAGGTTAATAACGCCTGCCGGAAGGCCTGCTTCAATAAGTATCTCCATAAAAACACTGGCGGAATACACCTGTGTGTTAGAAGGTTTCCATACTACCACATTGCCGCACATAGCGGGCGCAGTGGGCAGGTTGCCGCCGATTGCCGAAAAGTTGAATGGCGTTACGGCCAGTACAAAACCTTCCAGCGGGCGGTATTCCATGCGGTTGTTCATACCTGCTGATGATAGCGGCTGCTGTTTGTATATCTGGCACAGGAAATGCACATTGAACCTCAGAAAATCTATAAGTTCGCAGGCGCTGTCTATCTCTGCCTGGTAAGCATTTTTGCTCTGTCCAAGCATAGTAGCCGCATTCATTTTGAAGCGGTATTTGGTGGCCAGCAGTTCCGCGGCTTTCAAAAATATGGAAGCGCGGTGCTCCCAGCTTGTTGCCGCCCATGTTTCGCGGGCAGAAAGTGCAGCGTCAATGGCGTCATGTATATCCTCTTCATTGGAAACATAAAAATGCCCCAGCAAATGGCCTGTCTCGTGTGGCGGACGGATTTCTCTTTTAATTTCACCACGCACTTCCTTACCATCTATATACATCGGTATATCCCGTTGCTGGCCTTTCAATTCGGCAATAGCTTTCTGTAATGCTTTGCGTTCATGGCTACCTGGCGCATAACCTAATACTGGTTCATTCTTTGGTTCTGCAAAATCAAAATACGCGTTATTCATTTTTTATATTTTATGGGATTTGGCCCCGATAACTATCGGGATGGATTGCAAAGGTAGTTTTTTAAGGTAAAAGAGACAATCAGTTAATAATTATGCAATCACAGGCATTTTTTATGGAATTTCCATTTTTTTCCATCTTTAATACAACCTCAAATTGTGTAAATTGCAAACTGTCAACTGCCATCTGTCAACTGTCAACTGTCAACTGCCAACTGCCAACTGCCAACTGTCAACTGCCAACTGCCAACTAAAAGAAATTGCCCGGCCAAACCAACCATACAAAACTGACTGACGAGGAGTTGCTCCACGCATATCGCTCCGGCGGCGATAGCCAATGGCTTGGATATCTGTTGCAGCGATATACTGCTTTGTTGTTGGGTGTGGGGCTCAAATACCTGAAAGATAAAACCCTTGCAGAAGATGCCGTACAGCAGGTATTTCTCAAAGTGCTGACCCATCTGCCCCAGGAAGAAATCCTTAACTTTAAAGGATGGCTGTACATACTGATGCGCAACCATTGCCTTCAGCAACTGCGCGATAAAACTTATAAAGCAGATGAGGCTGTACTGATAAATTTTCCGTCCACAGAAACCGATAAAGAGGAAATACAATGGCATGAACATACATTGGAACAAATGAATGAGGCATTAGTACTGCTCAATGAGGAGCAACGTAAAACAATAGAGCTCTTTTACTTAAAAAATTATAGCTATGAGCAGATAATTGCTCAAACCGGCTATACCTTTATGCAGGTGAAAAGCTTTATTCAAAATGGCAAACGTAATTTGAAAACTATTTTATTAAAGAAATCAGGCGCCCGCCAATGAGCAATACAAACAACATATCACCCCTTAGTCCCGGCAATAGTGGAAATGAAAAGCTTTCCGAAGCTAAGCTGATGGCATGGCTCGAAGGTAACCTTTCGCCTGCCGAACAGCATGAAGTGGAAAAATGGCTTGCGGAGGAAGGTATGGAAAGCGATGCATTGGAAGGGCTCAGAGAACTAAAACCACAGGAAGCAAGGCATACGGTAAGCAGGCTTAATCATAATCTGCGCAAATCCATAATCAATAAAAAGCATACCCGCAGACCGTTAAAAACAGGCCAATTTTCATGGATAGCTATAGCCATAGTTTTATTGCTCATAGTTGTTGCTTATATTGTGATTAGAAAATCAATCTGAAAAGATAATAATCTTTAATTCTACAATAGAGAACAGAAATGAATGGAATAAAAATAATAACCCTGGTTATCATATTCTTTACAGGCTGCATAAACGCTTATGCCCAAACCGACAGTGTGCGGGTATGGAATAAATGGTGCTCAAAGAAAGATACGATGCTGCTTTTTACTACCGCCAATAATGTCATAAGCGTTTATAGCCCTACGCTAAAACCCGCTGACATAAAACTGAAAAGCCTTGATAATAGTTTACGTATAGGCAATCATCCTGAGATAAAAGGAGATACACTTTCCGTTATGGCTATGCCTTATCCCGATAAAGGAAAGAGAATGCGCCTTGCCATTATGTATAAAAAAACAAACAAAATAATAAAAACCATAGAGTTCAACAGCGACATTGTACCTCCACTGGTTGCCAGGGTAGGTATTATAAAAACTAATGAAGCATTAAGAAAAGATATTTTAGCTCAAATGACGCTGAAATCATCTTTCCCCAATTCGTTATACAGCTATCCTTACGCAATTAAACAATACACTTTCAAAGTTAGTCACGAAAAAGGCAGTGCAATTATAAACGTGAATGGGGTTTTCCTTACCAAAGATGTATTGCAGCAAATTAAAGATGCACCAACCGGCACTATTATAGAGTTTACCGGTATAAAAGCTACCTGCCCCGAATGTGCTACCCGTACTTTGCCGGATATTAAGTTGAAAATAAAGTAGTCCAGATTAATACTACTTGCCAAATTGGTAAGATACCGTTACCCTGCAAACCAAATCATAATCTTTATTGGAATAACCATAACCGGCCGGGCTGGTATTTTCGTAATAGTTGTACCATACATTAGGCATAATATGCACATTCTTAGAAGGTGAGTAGTCTAATCCTAATGTTACAAATTGCTGGTCAGTATTATGGTCATAATAAGTAGTCTGGTCATTAAAAGAAATAAAACCGGAATTATTATTCTTGCCCCAGGTGTACTTATCATAACGGGCAAAAAATCCTATCTTCTCTTTATAAATACGGCCATGTGTAAAGATGGAAATAGCGTTCCTCTTCGTAGTGATTGTATCCATTGTTACCCCGTCCGTTCTTGTAGCAATACAATCTGCCATCAGGCGGTTTGTAAATACTTCTACACCAACTGTAATTTTTGGAACCGTATAGGCTACAAATATTTTATTCATTTGCCGGTCGCGATGCCAGCTTGGTGTCCAGGTAAGCTTTTGGTAATCTGCATAAAAGTCAACAATTAGTTTTTTATTAAAAAATTTATAGTAAACATCCCCGTAAAACCATTTGAAACCATCATTTTCCGGCATTGCGGCAGTACCATTACCCACCAGGAAATTGTAGCCAAGATTATCATTCGAAGGTAAATGCCCTTGCAGCGATACCCCTAAATCGTATTCGTTGGTGCGGTAAACTGCCGTCAGAGTCCTTGCCACGGAACGGTAAGCCCATGCTTCTTCTGATGTGGCATGAAATGCAGGAGTATAGGTCTGCCCTATTACCAGGTCACTCCCCTTGAAAATATTCTTCCAGCGCAGATTGGCAAGCTTAATAAATGGTGCAAATTTATTATTTGCCAATAAGTCGCCCTGTGTTACATAATATTTTGAACCATAATCATCTTCCGCAGCCAAAAGAAATTCAGCTGAAAATTTTCGGTTGATCTCATAATTATAACCCATATAAATCCTGCGGAATTGGAATATGCTTGTATTTGCAGGCACTTTGGCATATTGGCTGATACCACTTCTTCCTTCCAATATGGTATCGGCATGGGCTTTATATGCAAAATCACAGAATACGGATCCGTATATATATCCATTAGGTTTAAAGACACTATCCTGAATTATGCTGCTTTCTGCAGCAGCTGTCAATTCCTGGTTTTGGGGTTGCTTATTACTGGTTGGAATTAATGGCTTAATGATAATAATACCATTACCTTTAGTATTATAACCCCGGGTATGAACTACAGAACTTGTAAATATCGGGTTTGTATAAGAAGATCCGCCGCCACCTCCACTTTCATCACCTCCGCCACCTCCAAAATAACCGCCGCCCCCGCCGCCGCCGCCGCCTATATAGTTTGCATAACCATTGCCGCCTGCTCCCGTAGTTCCATTCCTGAGATTGTTGAATTCCGGATAAGTTGAAGATCCGCCTGTTCCAGCAAAATTATTCTCAACACTTTTATTCATTCCGTTGCTGTAGCCATTTTCTCCGATCAGGCCCCCGCCATCGCCACCCCTGTCATAGTTTTCAGAAGCAGTATAGGTAGGCCCGCACCCGCCGCCGCCGCCGCCTGCAACCACCACACGATTCGATAATCCGGTACTGCCTATACGAATATCAGAAGCTCCGCCACCACCACCACCTTCCTCACTGCCTGCGCCGCCGCCATTATAGCCTCCTCCAACTCCAATACCGTTTGAATTATGCCCGGCGCCGCCAATATTAATGTATAATACATCCCCGGTAGTTACAGCCAATTCACACTGCACCCGGCCTCCATAACCACCTCTTGATAATTGTGTCCTCCCTCCCATTGCCCCCTGCATATCCACAGAAATGCTGGTAACATCTTTGGGTACCTTATAAGTTTGCAATGCTCCGGAATAACTAAACGTAACTGATTGGGCAAAAACTTTTACACTCCACCCTGGTAGAATAGCAGAAATAATCACCAGAATCGAAATGTATAACTTCTTCATGTAAATATAAACTATGAAAGCATTTATTAAAAATAAAATAACTAAGAGCCGAAAATAATGCCTTTTTGATAAATTATTAGGTATAAATACCTAACCAAATAACTAAAAATACAAATGCAAACTAATCAATCAAAATGATGAATACAA
>CAISOH010000142.1 GCA_903887005.1 uncultured Bacteroidota bacterium
AAAATTAGAGTAGCCACAAAGGGCCACTCTAAACAGGCTGGTATAAAACCGCCTTAAGGAACAAATTTAAATAAAAAAGTGCAGAAAGATTAGGTAATGAACACAGAATCTGAAAGGGTGACATAAAACACAGGTTATAGATAGTTGTAACTTATTGGTTTTCAGTGATTAAACTTCCGAACTCACGTTATATGATACCTGCACCACATTACGGAAAGAAATGGTCTTGGCAGATACTATAAGCCTGTCAGCGAGCATACTTTTGCCATGATCGATATGGACAATGATTGGAGTACAAACTACTTCAAAGTGGAATTCATTCCACTAGTAAGAGCAAGACTTATGGCTGGTTTAATAATCAGCTAAATGCCCAGAACTAACAAAACTTCAATCCAAATAGGGATTTATTTTATTAGATTTATCATTTGAAAGGACTCGGACGGACGAAAAAAATCAAAGTTTTATCAGTTAAGAATATACTAATTAGTATATTTGATTTATGAAATTGAATATTTTCATATTGGTTCTTGCCTCAGTTATTATTTGTGGTATTTGCTGCAGGAAAAAGGAAAATCACACACCACCTACGCCTACCTCAGACCCTGTTGACTCAATCGTTGGTACATATCATGGAACACTACGGGTTATTCAGTATCAATCCAGCTATCTCGGTTCCTCTACCTCTGATACAAGCTGTCCGCAAACATACACCTTCGTAAAAATTTCGGCGGATACATTTCATACAGGCACATTATATAGTACTCCTACGGGCAAACTGGGATACGATTCATCGGGTGTTTACCCTTATGCCGACAATGGTTTTCTGGACACACTGTGGGTTTTTCGTTCTGCAGACAGCATTTACTATCATTACTACTCGTGGGCTCCGTCTAACGGTGGTTCTTCAGGCTATATGTCCATTAGCAAATTTTTCTCCGGCAAGAGATAAAGAAAAACAATGGCTACAAATACAAGGTCGTACTTCCGTCCCCGCATTGGCTGTAGTCTTTCCCAAAAAATAAATAAACATAGTTCGGCGTTAATCTCTGGTGGAGCCTGCCCTGAGGAATTGAAGGGTCGGAACAGAAGCAAATCTCGGAGTTATACACAAAAGGCATGGAGGAACAATATCGAACCAGTTAATGTTAATAGAAATACTGAAATAGTTGAATAAATTCTCATGGTCGCAGTGCACTTGTCAGCCGCTTTATGAATCGGCAAGTGGCTTCGAAAAAAGGCGATTAATTTTTGGTTGTATTATCCAGATGCCAATTGGGAAAAAGAACATTAGTAATAAATAAGAAAGATAGTCTGAAAAAATCACTTCACTTTTACGTTCAATTTTTGCAAGAATTTTACAGACAAAGCATATCGGTTGCAACAGTGCATACGAAAAATATATCCAAAAAAATATCAAAGGGATATCTTTCACCTGAACCGAATTGGTTTCTGTAATGTAATGGGACCAGATTAACGAACTAACGAGCGTTATACCTACTAAAAGTACATTAAAGCGAAAAGTTTTTATTTTCATTGAAGATAGTCCCAGGTTTAGAATTAGCTGATGTCCATAAACACCTAAAGAGTAAATCCAACCAGTAAATGTTATAATAGAAATGAAATGAATAATTTCCTCCAACGGGCTTGGAGACTTCCAACTACCGCATATGACAATTAACAAGAATAGCTGCCAGTGTTTAAATTCTAAAAATTTCCTCACAAGCAAATATAAAAAATCTACCCTTTCAGAATGGATTTTTTATTAAAGTTATACGGCAAAGTTTTAACTTTTCACTTTTACCTTTTGACTTCCCGTGTGCACCTAACTGACAAAACTTCGAACCAAATAGGGATTTATTTTATTAGATTTATCATTTGAAAGGACTCGGACGGACGAAAAAAATCAAAGTTTTATCAGTTAAGAATATACTAATTAGTATATTTGATTTATGAAATTGAATATTTTCATATCGGTTCTTGCCTCAGTTATTATTTGTGGTATTGGCTGCAGGAAAAAGGAAAATAACACACCACCTGCGCCTACCTCAGACCCTGTTGACTCAATCGTTGGTACATATCATGGAACACTACGGGTTATTCAGTATCAATCCAGCTATCTCGGTTCCTCTACCTCTGATACAAGCTATCCGCAAACATACACATTCGTAAAAATTTCGGCGGATACATTTCATACAGGCACATTATATAGTACTCCTACGGGCAAACTGGGATACGATTCATCGGGTGTTTACCCTTATGCCGACAATGGTTTTCTGGACACACTGTGGGTTTTTCGTTCTACAGACAGCATTTACTATCATTACTACTCGTGGGCTCCGTTTAATGGTGGTTCTTCAGGCTATATGTCCATTAGCAAAATTTTCTCCGGCAAGAGATAAAGAAAAACAATGACAAATACAAGGTCGTATTTCCGTCCCCGCGCTGGCTGTAGTCTTCCCCAAAAAATAAATAAAATGTTTTCGGCGTTAATCTCTGAATACCTCGGAGTGGCGGCAAAACTTCTGATTTGCGGGTATGCAAAAAGAGCGGATAACAGAGCGGGAGCGAAGGGGAAAAATTAGAGCGAAGTAGCCCACCGCTCTTCGCTCTCCGTACCCCGCTCTCATTTTTTGTGCCCCTAACTGATAAAACTTCGAACCAAGTATGGGAGTTCTTTCGTAAGCTATATTGCTTTCGGAAATTGGTGGCGCCTATTTCAAACCAATAACCCATAGAATCTGCTCAGCAGAACGATGATCGCCATCCTCATTTGCCAAAAGTAGATGGTGGCGTGCCCTCTTTATTGACTGCTTAACAACTTTACCTTCCAGATACATTTTTCCAATCATATAGTTAGCTTCATTGGTTTCATACCCACTGATAAAATTGTCAGGTTTTAATAACTTCTTGAAAAACCGGAAAGCCCTTAATTTGTTCTGCGCGACACCAATGCCATAATAGTAACACATTCCAATAGAAAAGTCTGTACCATCTTTTTTATACATCGAGAATGCCTTTTTAAAATTATGTTGGTCTCTATATTCAATTGCGAGATTATGTGCAGCCGTCGAAGATCCTGCTTTTATGGCATCTTCGTAAAGCTTCATTGCCATCCTCGTATTTTTAATACAATATATACCATTACTGAGGTGATACGCATAAGTTTCTGCCGCTTCCTGGTTGCCATTTTCGTATGCTTTCTTAGTCCATTCATACGCCATTTTTGCATTGGGTGAAACTACCTCAACACTTCTGACAATTATCCCTTTATCGTAATGCAATGCAACTTCCAGTTGTGCATTGGAATCTCCACCTTCTGCAGCCTGAATGAGTTGCTGCCAATCCTTAATATTCTTTACCGCTGTTTTCATTCAACCGAATTGAAATGCAAGATATAAAAGCTAAATGGCGTTTGAAGAGTTGTATAATAACTTTTAGAGCGGGAAACAGAAAGAGAGCGGAGGAAAAAATGAGAGCGAAGTAGCCCACCGCTCTTCGCTCTCCGTACTTCGCTCTCATTTTTTGTGCCTCGAACAGGAATCGAACCTGCACATCCTTGCGAATACCAGATTTTGAGTCTGGCGCGTCTACCAATTCCGCCATCGAGGCAATCAATTATTTAATTCCGTCTCAACTGCTCAACATAATTCCTTCAGCTGAGAATCTGACACCGACGTACTCCCCTTTAGGGGCCGGGGGTTTCAGCTGCAAATCTATCAATTCTTTCCTTAATCCGCAACAGGTATTTTTTGCGGAAGTATTGGTCCTTTATTTGAAGCAGCAGCGTTTGGCCTTGTTCGCCCTTGTCAAAGCGACTTGTGAGCACTTCTGTGGCGGCCTCCCATAACTCCAGTTGTTCATTCAGGTTGTTCACGGCCATTTGATGGGCATCCTCGTTTTCCGGGTTCAGTTCATAATCGCTGATGGCCTCGTTCAGGTCCATCATCTCCATCAGGAAGGCGGGTGGCAGGGCATATTTTTCGTCGGTTTCAAGCAGGTTGTTCAGCCTGAGTATGTAGGACATTAGTGCATCAGGGTTCTTCAGCGTTTTATAGGCTTCGTTATTTATGGAAGCCATGCGTAGCGCCTCATCCAGTTCCTTGTCGCCTGCCTGCGCAAAACGGTCGGGATGATAGAGGCGGCTGAGTTCGTAAAATTTGCTCTTTACAACTATTGCATCCGGATGAAAGGATACAGGTATTCCATATAATTCGAAATAGTTTGTCATGTGAAAATTTATGTTTGTTTACTTCAAAAGTGGTCTGAAATCTATTGAATTTCAAAAAACGTATCAGTTCCAAAACACCTTTGCGATCTTAAAAACTCAATGCAGGAAACCGCGCCTTTGCGCCTCTGCGAGAGGTTTTTTAATACCGTATTTTGAAGTTTAATTCGTTTCATTTTGGCTTTTTTCATTCCATCTTTGCGATCTTAATTTTATATTAAGTAACTTATTATCAAATGATTATCCATTATGTCTAAGCGCTTTTGCGGGAACTTTTATTCACTGGATTATCCCGGCATAATATATCTTTGCTGCAAAATTACTGAATATGCTCCGTATAGGGCTGATAAAGGAACGAAAAAAGCTGCCGGATAACAGGGTTGCGCTCACACCACAGCAATGTGCTTACATACAAACAAACTATCCATCTATAAAAATTGTCGTTGAGCCTTCGTCTCACAGATGCTTTAAGGACGAGGAATTTATTGCTTGTGGAATAGAAATGACCGATGACCTGGGCAATTGTGATGTGCTGATGGGCATAAAAGAAGTACCCGTAGATTTTCTTATCCCGGGCAAAACATACTTTTTCTTTTCACACACCAAGAAGAAACAGGCGTATAATCAAAACCTGATGCAGGAGCTCATAAAAAAGAGCATTCGCATGATAGATTATGAATGCCTTACCTATAGCGATGAACAGAGGATACTTGGTTTCGGCCTTTTTGCCGGCATAATCGGCGCTCATAACGGCTTGCTGACCTATGGGAAGAAAAATGGTTTGTATTGGTTACCGCCTGCCAATGTAGTCATGAGTTATAAAGAACTGATAAAGGCATATGAGCATTTAAAGCTGCCCAATATAAAGATAGTGATGACCGGTTCCGGCAAGGTAGCGTCCGGTGTGCTGGATGTGCTTACCCGCCTGGATATAGAAGCGGTAGAGCCGGCCGATTTTCTGACGCACGAGTATGAGTACCCCGTATTCACACATCTTAAAGGCGATGATCTCTATGCCCGTAAGGATAACGACCTTTTCCACCGCGACGATTTCCATGCCCATCCCGAAGCATATAAATGTCTTTTCTCCGCTTATGTGAACCAGGCAGATGTGCTGATGAACGGGATATACTGGGATCAGAAGATAGCAAGGCTTTTCGATAAAGAAGATATAAGAAGAAACGACTGGCGGCTAAGTGTAATTTCCGATATTACCTGCGATGTGAATGGCTCTGTGCCCATAAACCTTGGTTCATCAACCATTGCAGATCCGGTATATGGTATAGACCGCGCCACTATACAGAAAACAACGCCGTTCCAGAAGACCAAAGACGTCATAGATATAATGGCAGTTGATACCTTGCCCAACGAACTGCCCTGCGATGCCTCAGATTACTTCGGAACGCACATTGGTAAATATATACTACCGGAATTACTGAAGCCGGAAAGCGATATCCTGAAGCGCGCCACTATTTGCGAAAATGGCAAACTGACAAAGAAGTTTGAGTACCTCGCGGATTATGCGTATTGAATAGAATAAAACAGGCTTGGAATTTATTCGTCATCATTCCAAAATACGATTGTTTGCAACAATGAAAATATTTTGGTTCCGGGCATTGTTGCAGCTATCATCGTCCGTTGCCACGCTCGCTTGTACATTCTGTATTTCTATTCCTCAATAAAGACCGTCATTTCGCAATGAAGTGTAGTGAAACGAAACGTAATGGAGAACAATATCACTGAGGCAACTGAAAAAGACATTAACAACGAAGTAAATCCCCTGAGCATTTGCACTCACCCTTACTGGTCGTAAGCGTCCGCTTCGTCCTTCAATGAGCAAGCATCTCGCTTGCGAAACATGTGCATCTGGAAGTAAAAAGTGAATGACGTTGTTGGCTTGAATGTAAGCCCGTGATCATTAGAATTCCTGTCACAGTCTGCAAATAATTTGAGTTGCACAAGCTCTTTGAAAATGACAGGAAACTTTGTGAGGTACGTAACACACTCCCCTCCTTTTTTCAACTTAGCATTACCCAAAACTTTTTTTTAGGAGATCAATGTGTATAACTTGCATGATGGAAGTTGATTTAGCGTTAGAATTGAAGTATTTAGACTTAAATC
>CAISOH010000143.1 GCA_903887005.1 uncultured Bacteroidota bacterium
GACCTCAACGCAATATCGCAGGACAGGATAGATAAAGTGCAAGAAAAGCTCAACAACAGGCCTAGAAAAAAGAACAATTTTACCTCACCAATTAAATTGCTAAATTTACATAACGTTGCATTTGCTGCTTGAATTCAGCTAAAGTCCCAATGGTGACATTATATGACAAAATGTATTGCAGCCTTTGCAGAAATGATATTGTTGGGATATTGATTGATAATAGAGTACTTCCTGAAAGAATCAAACAGGAAATTCCGTTTGACTGTAACATAGAAACAAGAGAATTATTGAACATCAGAAAGGATACCCTATAGTAAGCACCGGTACTATATTATTTGCCCGCCATGTGGAGTTGTGGAAATCTATTTTATTAAATACCCATCCGCCGTTAGTAAAGATATAAGGTTCTTTAACCGGAATGCCGACATCAAAGCGTATGGTAAGGAAGGAAACGATATCGAAACGAACGCCAATGCCCATATCTGCTGCAAAGTCCTGGCCTAAAGTATTCAGCCTGAACTCTCCGCCGCTATAGTTGTCGTCTTTCTTTGCCAGCCATATATTGCCAACATCAGTAAACAGGGCGCCATTCATTTTTACGGATCCTGCGAACAATGGTGTGATGGGGAAACGGTATTCGCCGTTAAATTCCAGTTTAATATCGCCGGTAAGGTCAACCTGGTTTGGGTTGTTTGTATATTTTGTATTATAGTAGCTGCCTGGCCCGAGTGAGCGGATACGCCATCCGCGGAGACTAAATGGCCCACCGGCAAAATATTGTTTGATATAAGGGAGGGTAGGGGACTGGCCATAGGGTAATCCATATCCTCCATAAAACCGCATAGCAAAAACAGAGCGGGGAAATGTAAAATAATGCCTGCCGTCAAAATCGAATTTCGCATACTGGGCATAATTAATCTTATAAAGGTCATTGAGGGCTACGCCTAACTGATTTACCGCACCCAGAATAGCACCGGCTTCCTCTAATCCTATTTTGACAAATGAATAATTGACTCCACGTTTTTTAATGATATTATCAAAGGTGAAGGAAATATATTCTCCTTCAATAAAATTCTCTTTATAACTGTTGCTGAGATATGCATTACTGTCCAGAACTCTTTTGAAGGAATCACTCCGGACAGGCAGGCGGATGATATTGATGAATAAAGGAGAGAATGTCCATGTTATGGTTTGCGTCTGCCGCCAGCTATAGGAGAAATTAGCGCTGGTATTTACAAGGGTGAAATAGTTGACCCGGTCTAAAACATTCTCACCACCGCCAATGATGGTATGCGGCAGGTTGCTGTTATCGAATAAAGAGGAAGCAATGGGTGCAAGAAATTTAGGAAAATCTATGCTGGCATTGAGGCCATAATATTTTGTCAGCAGGCTGAAATGGTCGATAAACTGATTACCCAGTTTCTCACTATAAGCAGCCTCCAGGCCACCACTCGCACCTATAGTGAGCAAATTTGCACCCTGCATGAAATTTTTGTCCCTGAAGTTTGCACCGACGGACCCACCGATGGAATAAGTGGAACCACTGGATGTTTCAACATTAAAGGACAGTTCATGTTTTTTTGTGCGGTTCAGAAAGATATTATAGTCTATCGTGCCCCTGTTTTTACGGTTTTCGCGGGCGTCAATACGGACGTACTGGAATATGCCCAGTTCATTCAGCTTGGTATTGGTTTTGTTGTAATCCGCCTGCGAATACAGATTGCCGGGATTCAGGTAAATATGTTCGTATATAACCTTTGCGTGAACATATTCATCGTGATACCTAAAGTCCACACTATCTATCTTTTTTGTGATCATCGTAGTGTCTCTCTGATCTGCAACGTTCTTATAGTCGGGGTAAACATGCACAGAAGCAATAGTGTATTTTTTATAGGCATTGGAATCATCAGCAAGACGAATTATTATGTCTATATCCAATGTAGGCTTTGTATTAGGTTTTGCAGTTTTGATGAAATTTACCGCGTTTTCAAAAGGGCTTTCCAGGTCTTTAAAAAGTGTTTTGTCGAAAGTATCTATCTTAAATGTCACATTTTCCTGGGAGAATTTAAAATAGCCGTTATTACGTATTTCAGAGGTTATGCGGCTTCTTTCATCCTCCAGCAGGCTGTAGGCAAATTGTTTTTCTTTTTGCAGGTTTGAGAGGTTTATTGAAGCGCGCAGGATACGAAGGATATTGCTGTCGTCAACATCATAATTTATTTTATTGATCAGGTAATTGTCGCCAGTATGAATAAAATACTTTACAATTGCTTTTTTGTGTGAAGTGGTAATGCTGTCTTTGACCGTCGCATAAAAATACCCCTGGTTGAACAGGTAATTTTTCATGTTTTGCATAGTGCGGGGCATAAATGAAGTGTCCAGAATTACGGGACGCTCACAGGATTTTGGAATCAAAGAGTCAGGGAGGCTATGCAGTTTTTTATAGCGATGGTTGTACCGCCATAATTTCAACGGAGTTTTGAAAGGTAATATTTCAATGGCGTCTGAATTAGGCTTTTGGGCTATTATTTTGCTAAGGTTATCTTTTCTTTCTCCTTTATTGGAAATTGGTTTATCTGATAATAATATCACCTTATTTTTTTTGAGCAGGTATTGATTATCCTCCAGATATTTTGTAGTACTACAGCCCACCAGCAGAGATATTATCCCTGTCAGAAGAACATAAAAAGCGATACTGTTAATTAATTTTTTTTTATTGCTCATGGCCAACATCCCTTAGGCAGCTACAATTATTGTAGTTTTGCATTGTATGCTATCGAAAGCGCAAAATAAATACATTCGGTCGTTAACGCAGCAAAAATTCCGCAATGAATATAAGGTATTTATTGCTGAGGGTGGAAAGATAGCCCAGGAATGGCTTTCAGGCAATGGAAATATACAAATGGTAATTGGCACCGGTGAGTGGGTAGAAAATAACCAGCGGCTGCTTTCAAAACATCCCGAAGCAGCATTGCATATAGTGAAAGAGAGTGAACTTGCAGCCTTATCTGCTTTACAAACGCCCAACGAGGTAATGCTTATCATCCCGGTTCCGGAAAAAAAAAGTTTACCAATATTAAATGAGTGGTATCTTGCATTAGATAATATACAGGATCCGGGGAATATGGGGACAATCATCCGTATCGCTGACTGGTTTGGCATTCATAATGTTATTTGTTCGCCGGGATGTGTGGACGTGCATAATCCAAAGGTTGTACAGAGCGCTATGGGCAGTCATTTGCGGGTGAATATGTATGAAGAAGCGCTTATACCGTTTCTTTCCAAGGTTTCGCTGCCAAAAATTGCAGCTACTTTAGACGGGGAAAATGTATATAATATGCAACGCATGGAAGCAGGTGTATTGATTATAGGAAATGAATCAAAAGGTGTGAGCGAAGCAGTAGTGGCAACAGCGACCAATAAAATCACTATACCGCGGAAGGGTGGGGCGGAATCCCTGAACGCTTCAGTTTCCGCAGGTATATTATGCGCTTTGTTGTTGCCGGTTTAAACTTTTGGTACTAAAGAGATGTCTTATATTGATGCATGATATTTGGTATTTCCAATTGAGTGAAAAAGATCTCCCGCAAAGCGCGCGAAGATCGCAAAGAGTATAAACTATTTTGGCAGGTTGTTATTAAAGATGAAGTTCGCATTGAGTGAAAAAGATCTCCCGCAAAGCTCGCGAAGATCGCAAAGAATATAAACTATTTTGGCAGGTTGTTATTAAAGATGAAGTTCGCAAAGAGTGAAAAAGATCTCCCGCAAAGCACGCGAAGATCGCAAAGAATGTAAACTATTTTGGCAGGTTGTTATTAAAGATGAAGTTCGCAAAGCGGTGAGGGAAAAGAGATTTTTTTTTCTTGTGAAGTATAAACGGAAAGCAGAATAATAAAAAAGAAATAAAGTTTTATGAAAAAGTTATTCATTGTATTAATGCTGTTAGCAGCGGGCTTTACGAAGTCAATGGGCCAGTCTATGTTAAAAGTCAGTTTAAGAGATAATGCTACCCAGATAAGTGTATCGGTTGATGACCGGCATTTCAATAAACGAGGCACATCTATTACCGTGGGAGAACTGCCTTATGGCAGTCATTACCTGAAGATATATGCCATGGAATATAGCCGCCGCGGAAGAGGTTACGAGGAGGTAATATACGAGGGGCGTGTAAAAACATACAATGGCATGATAACCCTGTTTGTCTTTGATCCGGCTACCGGGGGAAATGATATACAGGAGATGGAGATTGACGCATATACTGCAAACCACCCGATTGCAGGCAAAGGAAGATTTAGCGGCAGTTCCCGGAATGAGGTGAATAATGGTAATAATACCAATATTAATAATAATAACACTGCGGTTAATAATACTACTACTGAACCGGCTTCCCCGGTGGCGTCCCCTGTTTCTGAAAAATTCGGTACGTTTACTGATAGTAAATTTAACCAGCTTAAAACAAAAGCAGCAGCCAAATCAACGGATACTCAAAAAATGGGTGTGCTGAAAGACGAGCTGAAAAATGAGAAGGTAACCACCAACCAGGTTGCGGATATAATGGATTTGTTCATTTTTGAAGCCAGCAAGGTTGAATTCGCAAAGTGGGCATATAGTATTACTGTTGATCCGGAATATTTCAGCGACCTTGAAAGTAAGTTTGCTTATAAGGCTTCACAGGACGACCTGGATAAGTTTATTAAGGAACAACCCGGCCATTAGAGGCCCCTTCATATTCCGGGCAATCTATCTATTGACACACGGTATTTATTTTAACATGAATTAAGAGGTCTAATCACTGAAAACCAATTACTTGTAACTCTCTAATAACCTGTGTTTTATGTCACCCTTTCAGGGTTTTGCAATTTTTGATTTTCATTTTCTATAATAATGCCATCCCTATCGGGATTTTACCCTTTTATTGGTTGAATTTCAAACAATAAATAGTCGAACTGACGTTATTTTATTTCAGATAAGGCCGGCAAGCTTAAATAGTGATTGAAGAATGTGCCGGTAATAATTCCTATTATCGTTCCGAGGAGGGCGCCGCAAGTTACATCGAGAGGGTAGTGAACGCCTACATATACCTGGGCGAATGATACGAGCAAAGCCCATAAAACAGCAACAGGAGTTACCCATCTGGCAAGCTTACCGAGCGTTACCGCACAAAAAATGCCGAGAGAGAAATGATTGGAAGCATGGGAAGACGGGAAACTGAAGCCGCTTCCACAGGGTACAAGTGTACGGACTATGCCATAAAGATATGGATTATTACAAGGCCTTAACCGGTGAAAGATCGGCTTGAGGAAATGGGCGCTTATCTGATCAGATAGTATAAAGGTGATAATAAAAATGAGACACCATATCAATCCCTTACGATTGAATTTTACAGGCATGAACAAAGCCAGGAATAAATATAAAGGCGCCCAAAACCATTGATTCCGCAGAAAGGGTACAACGTAATCCAGGAAAGGATTATGCCATTTGGTATTCAAATAATACCAAAGCGTGTGGTCCCAGTCAAGAATAAAATCAATGATGTTTTTAAGCATATTTCTTTTTAAAGATCATAATAAGCCTGGGAGAATCAATAGGGTGGTAAGAACTTAACTGGTAATCGCCAAAAGTATTTATCAATGACAGATCTGTTGATTTAAACATTTTAATGAAATCAGCGAGGGAGAAGGCAGCAACGCTTTCGGTGTAATGTCTTTGTTTTTTTTGTGCATCGAGGAAGCTGATTTCCTTTATGATATGCTTTCTTTCTATTTTCCTTTTGATATTGAATAAATAGTTTCCTCTTTGTATATTTTCATGTGGTACGAAGTTAGCTAATACCTGTTCGAAATTCAGATAGTCAATTACCAGTATC
Organism: uncultured Bacteroidota bacterium; assembly: GCA_903887005.1. GTDB lineage: Bacteria > Bacteroidota > Bacteroidia > Chitinophagales > Chitinophagaceae > Nemorincola. The sequence goes on from CAISOH010000143.1 coordinate 5,867, forward strand.
CCGTTATTCTTTAATGCAGCAGCAAAGGACCTTGCGGCAAGCGCATGGTCGCGGTCGTGCTGGAAATAGCCGAAACTGGTAAAAAAATTAAATGCATAACCGAAGTAATTTATATAAAACGGGAATCGCATGTCATGAACGAAAAACTGAAGGTTACCTGATTCAAAAGCTTTAGCCGTTTCAATACTCTCATGAGAAATATCAATGCCGGTCACATCGAATCCATGTTCGGCAAGTTGTTTCCCAAAGCGGCCTTCTCCGCAGGCTATATCAAGCATTGCGCTTCCGGGTGGCGGTTGCAGGTACTCCAGCAAATTTTCAACAAATTCCTGCGCTTCAAAATCATCCCTGTTTTGATAAAGTATTTTATAAAAGGGGGAACCAAACCAATTTTCCATTTTTCAAATTCAAAATTCAAAAGTCAAAATTCAAAAGGTGTTGTCTGTTTTTAGTAAATTCAAAATTCAAAATTCAAAATTCAAAATTCAAAATTCAAACATTGTCAGTAATGCAAAAATAGCAGATAGTCAGCAGTAATTATGATTCACTGTTGTAAAAATACGGTATATTTGCCGCCCAAATTATTATATGAATTTCAGACGTATATTTGTTTTTTATCGCATTCCTATTGCCATTGGATTGATGGCGCTTGGTTTTCTTATCGGTTTTAAAGTATCGCATGGCTGGTGGATAGCCTGGATACCTTTTTTAGTATCTATATTAATGATCGTTGCTTACTTCCTGGTAGGGCCGATGACGCTGATACAGGGTTATATGGAGAGCGGGGACATGGAAGGTGCGCAGAAACTGCTGGGTTTGGTGAAATTTCCCAATCTGTTATATAAGCCGATACGCTCTTCTTACTACATGCTGCAATCCAACTTCTCCACCATGGGAAACGATTATGAGAAAGCGGAAGAACAAATAAGGAAGGGATTGGAAACAGGAACGGAGAAAGAATATGAAGGAACTGCCTACCTGCAACTTGGCGCTATAGCCCAGAAAAAAGGCAATACCAAGGAAGCTTATGAACATCTGCGTAAAGCTGTAAAAATCGGGTTGCCTGATAAAGATAATGAGGCAACGGCTTACCTGCAATTATCCAGCATTTGTATTCAGCGCCGCGATTTCCGTAATGCAAAAATATATTTCAATAAAGCTAAATCCTGCAAGCCCACCAATGCACAGGTGGTAGAGCAATTAAAGGAAATGGCGAAATATATAGCTAGAATACCGGGATAATTAAATGAGGTAATCCTTGCTTCATTTTTTGAAAGGGGTAAATACCATGAGTTTTTAGTATGAAATTTACCGGAATACTATACTTCTTACGGGGTAAAACAGTGCAATAAATACCTCTTACAATGACGTGTTTGCAATTTATTTATAATCAATTTATTGAAAATAAAAAAAACTACAAGATATCTGTCCTTAACGGATTGTTGCACCGCTTCGGAGTGCGTTCTTTGGTGGTTTAAGATTGCTATAAACATGTAACCACCTCGGGGTTATGACATAAAATCTGCTTACATTCGAGTCAGTAACGTCATCCACATTTTATTACCGATGAGTTGGGATGGGTACTCGCAAAGGCGCAAATACGCAAAGTATAATTATTTGATTGTTACTAAATTATATAAAAGTCAAGACCGCAAAGCCCTCAATTAATATATGCACTAATCTACCCCGATTAAAGTATAACTAAAAGTGCATAAATATTAAGCATTATTTGACTCCTGGTTTTATATTCCGGCTTATCAAACTTATTATTCCATGGTTTTGATGTATTTTTTATTTTTATAGGTGGATTTTTTGCATCAAATACCTGTTTTTTGGGCCATAATAATTTGCATTTTTCGGATATAATGGCAAACTATATTTTCTAAAAAAATACTAAGGTATTTTTTTGTTCAGTAATCTTTTTTTATTATGTTTACCCTCAATTCGGATTTTTTTTGTTTTTTTTAAAATATAGCTCATGAAAAAACTTTCTTTACAAACGTTTATTGCTTATGCCAATGGTTACTGTAATCCGGCAAAAATATGAAAACGCTTCTTTTGGCGTTTCTTTTTTGTATTACAGGCCATTTGGGGTTTGCAGCTGTATCGGTAACTGCCGGTGTATTACCTGCACCGGGAAGCATATGTCCTACACTTGCCGTGGGAGGTGGAGCAACTGCATATACGGCTTTGGGTGCAATAACGATAACGGAAGGAGCAGCCAGTGATTTTTCTGCCGGTTCAAATGTAATTACAATTGCGCCACCAACCGGGTGGCAATTCAATACCGGTGTTGTTCCTACTTTTGGCTGGACCTTAGGAAGGGATATTACCGGGATTTCCGGGTCTTACAGCGGAGGTAACTTAACAATTACCATTACCTGTTCAGGTGCGGCATTAATGGACCAGTTAACGATTTCAAATTTACAGGTAGAGGCTACGTCAACTGCTGCCGGTTCAGGTAATATTTATGCATCTTCAGCGTTTGTTGCCGGTATCACAACTGGCAGCAGCGGAACTAATTTTGGTACACTTTCGTTAACGGCTGGTATTACGCCTTCGGTTTCTATTGCGGTGTCTCCGGCTGGCACGGTTTGCGCCGGGTCAAATCTTACGTTTACGGCAACCCCCACAAACGGCGGTTCAACCCCATCTTATAACTGGTTTGTAAACGGGAGCTCTGTAGGCATTGGCGGTAACACTTATTCAACCAGTACACTTAATAATGGTGATATTGTAAATTGTGTTTTGACACCTGGCGGCGTTGCAGGGTGTGTTTTCCCTCTTACAGCTACATCCGGTAATATTACTGCATCCATTAGCGCAATTCCTGCAGCCGTATCTGTGAGCGGGGGCGGTACTTTCTGTGGCAGTTCAACAATAACTGCAAGCGGTGGCGCAGGCGGCACTATTTATTACGAGGGTATTACTTCTAATGGGGTATCAATTGTAACCCCTTCTTCATCACAGGTTATTGCAGCTTCCGGCACTTATTATTTCAGGTCATACAACGGCACCTGCTGGGGTGTTCAGGGAAGTGCGGCTGTTACAATTAATGCGGTACCTGCGGCAACAATTGTCAGTGGTGGAAGCACTACCTGCGGCGGTACCCAAACAATTACAGCAAGCGGCGGCGGTGGCGGCGTTGTCTATTTCCAGGGTACAACTTCCGGTGGTACCTCTGTAGCTACTCCATCTTTGTCACAGGTTATTGCAGCTTCCGGCACTTATTATTTCAGGTCTTACAATGGGACTTGCTGGGGCACTGAAGGCAGTACTACCGTAACTATTAACGCGCCTGCAACAGATAATGCCGGCGTGGCCCAAACGGTATGCCAGGGTAATACAATAACACTTGCAGGCACAATAGGTGGCAGTGCGGCTACTTCAACGTGGACTGCCCCGAGCGGTACCTTCTCAAATGCATCATCGCTTACATCTACGTATACCCCTACCATTGCAACCGGTTCTGTAACATTGACACTGACAACAAATGATCCGGATGGAGCAGGCCCTTGCCCGGCTGCAGTCAGCACGGTAGTAATAACCGTAAATCAAGCTCCTATTGTTGGCGCAGGAGCGCCACAGACCTTATGCGCAGGGGGGACAATAACGCTCGCCGGTACGACAGGAGGCAGCACTACGAGTACTACATGGAGCGCTCCAAGCGGAAGTTTCTCTAATGCCGCTTTACTTAACTCGACTTATACTCCTACTATTTCAAGCGGAAGCATAACACTGACATTGACTTCAAATGCATTTGGTGTTTGCCCTGCCGGAACCAGCACAGTATTAATAACTGTAAACCAGGCTGCCACAGCTAATGCAGGAGCAGCCCAGATAGTATGCCAGGGTGGAACAGTCACACTCGCAGGCGTTATTGGCGGCAGCGCTACAAGTTCTACCTGGAGTGCTCCCAGCGGCAGTTTCTCTGATGTTACTTCTCTTACTTCTACTTATACTCCAAGTATAGGCGCTGGTCCGGTAACCTTAACGTTAACTACAAATGATCCGGATGGCGCAGGGCCATGTGCGGTTGCTACCAGCACAATTGTGATAACTGTAAATGCAGCAGCAACAGCGAATGCAGGTATTCCACAAACTGTTTGCGCCGGTTCAACAATTACTCTTGCAGGCGCCCGTGGCGGCAGCGCTATCAGCTCTACCTGGACTGCTCCAAGCGGTACCTTCGGCAATGCAGCTATAGTTAATTCCACATATACACCAACGATAGCGAGCGGCGCAATAACATTGACATTGACCACAAATGACCCGGACGGCGCAGGCCCTTGCGCAGCAGCAGTCAGTACCGTTGTGATTACAGTTAATCCAACGCCAACCCCGGTTACCGTATTCCCGGTATCGGGCAGCGTATTCTGCGGCAGCCAGACACTTTCTGCATTTGGCGGTCTTGGAGGAACAATATATTACCAGGGACTTACTTCCGGCGGCACTTCTATCGCCACACCATCTTCATCGCAATTAGTTAACGTATCAGGCACTTATTATTTCAGGGCGTTAGCCGGTACCTGCTGGAGTGTTGAGGGTAATTCTGCAATAACCATTAACCCTGCTCCTACAGATAATGCAGGGGTTCCGCAAACATTATGCGCAGGCGGCACAATAACACTCGCCGGAAGCATAGGCGGCAGTGCCAGCAGTTCTACCTGGTCGGCTCCAAGCGGTAGTTTTTCAAATGCATCATCTCTTGTTTCAACATATACACCGACAATAACAGGCGGTACAGTGACATTGACACTGACTACTAATGATCCTGACGGCGCCGGCCCTTGCGGAACAGCAGTCAGTACGGTAGTAATTACCGTAAATGCCACTCCTACTGCAAATGCAGGGGTAGCTCAATCCGTATGTGCCGGTGGAACAATAACGCTTGCAGGCAGTATTGGCGGGAGCGCCACAGGTTCCATCTGGAGCGCGCCAAGCGGCACTTTCTCTGATGTAACTTCATTAAGTTCTACTTATACACCTAGTATTCTTACGGGTCCTGTAACATTGAAACTGACTACAACCGGAGGGCTGTGCCCATCGGTTAACAATACTGTGATAATTACAGTTAATCCGCTTCCAACCCAATTTACAGTAACCGGCGGAGGATCTTATTGTTCAGGAGGTGCAGGACTTCCTGTTGGAATAAGTAATTCTAACGCAGGGATTAGTTACCAATTAGTCAGGTCGTTTACAAATACCGGGGCTCCTATTTTAGGGACGGGCGCCGCCTTTAATTTCCCGAATCAAACCGTTCCGGACTTTTATACAATAGTGGCTACAAATACGGTTACTTCGTGTGTCAACACAATGATCGGCGGCGTTGCAATATCTACTTTACCATTACCAAACGTATATAACCTGACGGTTGCAAACGGCGGCAATTATTGCGCCGGCACTGCAGGTGTTGACTTTACATTAAGCGCTTCTGATGCCGGTATTAACTATCAGTTATGGAGCGGAGGATTGACAGTAAGTCCGACTATTTCCGGCACAGGAAGTTTACTTAACCTTGGTACTTATTCAGTTGTTGGTACCTATACCGCTGTAGCTACTGATGTAGTTAACGGATGTACAAATAATATGAACAATACTCCGACAGTAACTATGAACCCATTACCGATAGCATTCCTTGTTGCAGGCGGTGGTCACTACTGCTCAGGTGGTACAGGTGTTCATGTTATCCTGGCCGGTTCAATTTTTGGTACCAGTTACCAGTTATTTAACGGAGCGGCAATGGTTGGCGCTCCAATGGCAGGCAATGGTGGCCCGCTTGATTTTGGTCTTCAAACAGGCGCCGGTACCTATACCGTTGTTGCTACAATTACAGCCACGGGTTGTACTAATAATATGACCGGCAGCGCTACAATAATTATTGATCCATTACCGACAGTTTACGCAATGACCGGTGGCGGTGGTTACTGCGCCGGCGGTGGCGGTTCTGATGTGGGATTAAACGGTTCAGACGTAGGCACCAGCTATCAATTATTTTTAGGAGGAGGGCCAGTTGGCGTTCCAAAAGCAGGCACGGGATCTGCGCTTGATTTTGGTTTCAAAACCGTTGTTGGTACTTACACTATAGCTGCCACAACCGGGCTAGGCTGTACTACCAATATGTCTGGTACCTCTGTTGTATCTATCAATCCTTTGCCTGTTGTTCAGACTATCAGCGCCGGTGGCAGCTATTGTTCAGGCGGATCTGGTGTTGACTTAACATTAAGCGCGTCTGAATTGGGTGTTGATTACCAGTTGTGGACCGGTGGTTTACCGATAGGCGGCCCGGTACATGGTACCGGAGTTGGTACACTTGACCTTGGCTTCCAGACTACGGGCGGTGCATATACTGTAGTAGCTACCAATACTACTACCGGTTGTACCAACAATATGGCTGGCATCGCAACTATTACTATCGATCCATTACCAACTGTTTATACCGTGAGCGCAGGAGGCAGTTATTGTTCAGGTGCCGCAGGTATTGACATCCAATTATCAAATTCCAATGCATTGATTAATTACGAATTATGGTTTAACGGGCTTCCGACAGGTACTATTTTGCCAGGTATTACAGGTTCATTCCTTGATTTTGGTTTCCAGACTGCGGCAGGTACCTATACCATTATAGCTACGAATACCGCTACTTTCTGCTCCAGCATTATGTCAGGTAGTTCTGTGATAAGTGTTAATCCATTGCCTCTTGTTTACACTGTTTCAGGCGGTGGAAGTTATTGTGCGGGTGGTGCAGGAGTACTTGTTAATTTAAGCGGTTCTGACGCAGGTATTAATTACCAGACATTCATTACAGGCGCAGGGGCCGGCACAGTAGCCGGTACAGGAACTGCTCTCAGCAACCTGGAAACCATAGCAGGTATTTATACAATGGTGGCTACAGATGCTATTACTTCCTGCAGCGTAACTATGACGGGAAGCGCTACAATAACAGTAAACCCATTACCTGCGGCAATCACAGGCGTTACCAACGTTTGTATTGGTTCTACAACTGTTCTCAGCGATGCAACTTCAGGCGGTGCATGGAGCAGCAGCAATACAGCTATTGCTACAATTAATCCTGTAACAGGATCTGTTACCCCGGTAACAGCAGGAATATATTCGATTTCCTATACATTGCCATTAACCGGCTGCATGATAGCATCAACAGATACCATTACTGCATTACCTGTGGTTAGCGGGATATCAGCCCCATCAGCATTATGTTCCGGTTATACTGTTGCGTTTTCAGATGCAACAGCAGGAGGCGTATGGAGCAGCAGCAATGCTGTTGTCGCAGGAGTTGACCTGGCAGGTAATGTTACAGGCGGTGTTGCAGGAACAGCTACAATCAGTTATACTGTAACCAACTCTGCAGGATGTGTTACAAATGCTACAAGCCCGCTTACTATCCTCGTTTCTCCGGTAGTTGCTCCTGTTACAGGCGCTATTACAAATGTATGTACCGGCTATACGATAACATTAAGTGATATCACAGCCGGAGGTGCATGGAGCAGCAGTAACACAGCGATAGCTACGGTTAACAGCTCTGGTATTATGACCGGTGTTGCATTTGGCAGCGCTGATATTTCTTATACAGTAACCAACATCCTAGGTTGTAAAACGTCTTCTCTTTATGGCGTATCTATAGGAGGTGCAATGCCACCGCTGGCTGTAGTGCCTTCTTCCGCAACAATATGTCATGGTAATCCGGTAAACCTGGCTCTGGTGACTACAGGCACGGGTTTGACTTACCAATGGTCTGTTGGCGGTACGGATATTCCGGGAGCTACAAATGATACTTACGTAACCAGCAGTACCGGCTTATTTGCTGTTGTGGTTGACAATGGTACCTGCCAGGTGGCAATGCCTTCCATCAATGTAGTATTGCCCCCGGTGCCTGTTATTTCTTATGACAGCGTCGCCAACGTACTTTATACAGGTTCTTTTGCTTCCTATCAATGGTTCCTGAATAGTCTGGCTATACCAGGCGCTACATCTTACAGTATTCCCAAGACAGCAAACGGTGACTTTACTGTTGCTGTAACAGACGGTAACGGATGTACGGATACATCTACGATATTTACGGTTACAAATGTCATTGTAAACAATGTTAAGACGGTTACTAATGCCGGTGATATCAGGATTTATCCAAACCCGGTTGCATCTGTAATATACATTGACGCTCCTGAAAAGGTATTTGTTACTGTGATGAGTATGGACGGTAAGATGTTATTGGCACAGAAAGAGGCCGTAAGCATAAATGTCAGTCAATTACCGGTAGGCGTTTACCTGATAATGATCTATGACGAAAACAATATGCTGATGAAAGCGGATAAGTTTGTAAAAATCCAATAGTCAGATATTACCATTTTAAAAAATCCGCCTGGTTTATTCCAGGCGGATTTTTTTTGTTTAATCATCCCGGTTTATAAAAAATATTTTCAGTTCAATATGGGTATTCATACTCATACTCATTCTATGTTAACCTCAGTTCGACGATTATTGATTTGGCAATCAATAAGTTAACTATATTTAGCACAGGTGTCCCACACCGAAAAGGTGTGGGACACCTCCAAGACCTCAACAAATACCATTATTAGCATCAAAATATAAAAGGCCTGGCTAATAAACTTGATATTTATCATCGAACCCGCGTTATATTAGTCTAGACTCATTTGCCGATAAGCCCCGGCCCCTCCTAAAGGGAGGTGTTATCTACGACCACGTTTTTTAGACCGATTTGCGCTGGCAAACAGTATAATCTACTGTAATAATTATTGTCCCCCCATTTTGCATAATGAAGTTTTGATGCAATAAAATTCCATATTACGGAATGCTGGTCCTTGTTGTGGAATAATATATGGTATGCCAAAGTTTTAAGTAATTGAAAATCAATCACTTAAAACTTTGGCACAACAATGGATATATACTATTCAAACAAACAAACTAACAAACATTCTTAACTAACTCAAAAACAAAA
>CAISOH010000144.1 GCA_903887005.1 uncultured Bacteroidota bacterium
CCTGTCCGTAACCTGATATCCTGTCATTATGAATGCTGATAAGATCGCTTAGTATCCCGGTTACCGTCTCGTTGTTATTATATTGAGTTGACATTTTATATAAAATGAATGTTGGTGAAAATCCTTTTTTGAATCTGGTATGGCTATGAAGACTACATGCATCTATCGTAAAAAAAATGTGCAGTCAATAATTACAATTAAAAACTGTGCCACCTTCTTTTGGCCATTACAAAAGATTAATATTTATTAATACATGCTATTAGTAGCTATAAATAAGAATATTACACAATAATATTAATATAATATTATAGCGAAATGATTTTACAATATGTTTCATTAATTAATATAACACTTGCGTCAGATTATTTTCCACATTTTCATATTGCAATTTGTGATTTTATTTATTCTTTTAATATCTTAGAAAAGGGTGCATTTCAAATTTTCGCATTATGGCAATTGAAGATAGTAGTTATGTAGCAGAGCATTTGATGGCGCCTTTTTTATGCCGTCGATGATTATTTTGTAGTGAAATAGGGTTGAGCAAAAGATGTTTGCAAAGAGCTAAATTAAGTTAGGCATAGGCAGAAAAACCAGCGCCATGAAGTTGATTAGCGTAGTAGATAACAGCGTAGAGCTATTTTTTGGCGCGCGGAGCATTTCGCCAAAAATCGCCTTTCTTTTTGTTACTTTTTCGGCGCCTGTCCCGATTTTTTTTCGGGAGCGAAGCAAAGAAAAAGTAAGATAATGTGGGACAGAGATTACACCACATTAATAATATTTATTTGCGAAAATTTGAATTGGAGCGAAGGAAAGATGAAAGAATAAATTCATGGCGGGAAATTTTAGTGTAACTTGTATATACACATTATCGTGCTGTTTAGCACGCTGATAGAATATTCAGCCTTCAGGTCAGGGTATTCAACCTTGTGATTACCCCTGAAATTAGTAATTATATAATCGGCTCCTTTTCGGTCATCAATCACAAAAATACGCTTCCTGTCCTGCTCGCGGAGCATAAGTATATTGTTGAATAACGGCTGTACTGACCAGTATATCTTTATGGAATCCGATTTATTTGCAGAAACAAGGTGTTCCAATCCCTGTTTAAAACTGCATCCCCAGTATTCAAGTTCAAAATTATTACGCAAATATTCTTTCTCGTGGGAAACAAGCGAATTGAAATATACCTGCTGGAAGGGATGATTCCTGATCATGAAATAGCTGGTTATTCCTATCTGCAGCATACAGGCTGATTGAATAATTAATTTACCCCTTCCCTGCTCCAACCTGTTAATTGCAAATAAAACCATCATTACAAAAGACGGATAAATGAAATAAAGGTGCCGCCAGTCATCAATGTTTACCCCATGAAAAACTATCATCGCAATTACCGGCCCTGAAAAACACGCAGCATACAGCAGATAATTTCTTTCAGGAGCATTCAACAGATAATGTAAAGGCCTTTTTACAAAAGCAATGATTATCCATAAAAACCCCGCAATTCCTGATGCCAGCCATAGTTCGGGTATGGTAATAGTAAACCACACCGGCATATAAGCCAACGGCAACTTTTCATTATCATACCATGTTCCGTTAAACAGGACTTTCCCCCCAGAGGGTATATTGGCGAGGGAATGAAAGGCGTCAATAAAATTTTTAGCAGGCGCTGCCCATAAAAACGGCCACACCAGGCAAAGCATACTGCAAAAACCAGTTAAAAAAAGAAATGTTCTGAAAATAACCTGGTTTACTCCTTCCTTTAATTGTATGCTTTTAAAAAAATCAATTAAAAAGAATATTCCAATAATTGGCAGGAATATAATCCCCATTGACCGGATGCTGGTTGCATAGCCGCAAGCCAGTCCCAATAAAAAATACCAGCCGTATTTATTTTTTTCAAAAGCTACATGGCATATGAGCATTGAAATTAAAAATGCTGATAAAAACGGAATGTCTTTCGAGTTAAAAAAAGAATGCGCATACAACCTTGGATTAAAAGCAAGAAGAAGAAAACCTAAACAGGCAATAAATTGATTTTTAAATAACCGGAGGGCCAATACATATCCGCAAAATGCGCTTATCAGGAAAAAGATATGGGTAACCATATGCCTCATCAGGTAAATATCCCTAGAGTCCTTCAGTTTCAGGCATCTTTCCAATATCACTAAAGGCAATTCAAATCCGGTACCTAAAGCCTTATCCTGGTAGGTTTTTAATGCCTGGTCTCCTTTAAAAACATAATTATAAGTAACATTACCAAGGTCTCTCTGAATAGTCTCATCCCAGCTGATACCATAATCCTGATATACCACCAGTCCAATAATAACAGCAAGAAAAAACAGTATTATTCCGGGAAAGTAATCAGGCAGGTACTTTTTCATTTATCTAATAACGACCAGTTTTATTGAATACGGAAAATTACATCTTTCTATTCGGTTTCATGAAATGACGGCTTGTCATTGGTAAAGAACAATTGAAAGCATTACAATATAAGGCATTATAAACCGCCAATTACCCCGTCTGAAAATGCAATTAAAGTGCCGTCATCATTAAAATAACCAAACACCTTTTCATTGGTCTGCGGGTAAACCCGCCACAGTTTTATCAAATTAACCGGATTACCATATGCGCCCTGGTTCAAATCATAATAACAGAATTCGGACACCATACAATCATTACTATACTTCTTTAGATCATTGCTTGAAGGGGTATTAAGCAACTTATCTACAAACAACTTCCTCAACTGTGTTAATTCTAAATTAGCTGTTGTATCTAAGGACGTCGATGGTATTTCATACCCGCTTAACTGAAAAAACTGTCCGTCCCTGAAATGATGAACAACGCCTCCGTTAAAAATACGGAGTCCGTTTAGATATTGATCTGCCCGTATATAATGGTAATATTCTTTTGTTCCGCTCAGCACAGAACTGCTCAGATCAAAGTAGTACCATCTGAGGTTATCATATCTTAAATTATTCTGCTTAAAAAGGCTTACTGTAGTTGCGTATTCATCTGCGCTTATAGTATAACTACTTTGATTAACCCGGGTCCGGTAAATACAATTATTGTCCTGAGTTGTTGTTTTATTTTTCTTACAGGACATTAATATGACCAGAAATAGAGTCAATAAATAAACGGGCTTTATCATAGCTCTTTCTTTATTATGAAGATTGATTTATTAGAATAATGTTCTTCAGAAACATTAAGCTTATCAAAATTAACAACTTTCCAATACATTTGACATAAAGTAAGTGAAGATGACAAAATAAGTTCCACAACTAATAGGAAGGATTTTTGTCAAAGTGCTAAATAGCTTGTCCCCCTTTAGGGGCTCAGGGGTTTACCTCTTGATAAAAATGCTAAATAGAAATCAAAAGTAAAATAACCTTGAAACCGCTAAATAGCAGGTCCCCCTTTAGGGGCTCAGGGGTTTACCTCTTGATAAAAATGCTAAATAGAAATCAAAAGTAAAATAACCTTGAAACCGCTAAATAGCA
>CAISOH010000145.1 GCA_903887005.1 uncultured Bacteroidota bacterium
ACTGCCACTGGTTGTATTATGACTACTCCATATAACATTAACCCGTTACCCGCAGCGATTGCAGGTACCCCGGTTTTATGTTCAAATGCAATAACTTATTTATCCAATACATCTACCGGAGGTATATGGTCGAGCAGTAATGTCGGACTTGCTACAGTCGGTTCAGGAACAGGTATAGTATCCGGCGTATCCGGTCTTAGCAATCCTGTTATATCCTACACATTGCCTACCGGTTGCCTGGCGCTGGCAACATTAACCGTTAATCCGGCCCCCGGATCAGCAATAGGTACTACCAATGTATGTGTAAACAGTTCTACTACTTTAACGGTAGGCGGCGGTTGCACCTGGACGAGCAGTAATCCGGGACTGGCGACAGTTCCGCTTGGCCCATCCACTTCAGGCGTTGTTACAGGCGTTGTTGCCGGTAATCCGGTGATTACTTATACCATGCCTGGTACAGGCTGCTTCAATACTACGGCAGTAACTGTAAATCCGGTACCTGCGGTAATAACAGGCCCTGCAGACGTCTGCTTTGGGTCAACAATTACCTTGAATGACGTTACCACAGGTGGATTATGGTCGAGCGGCACACCCGCTACCGCCAGTATTTCAGCAGGTGGCGTTGTCACTCCTGTATTGGCAGGCGGCGGCCCGGTTACTATGATTTATACCCTGGGTACAGGTTGTAACGCAACCTATCCGATAAATGTTAATCCTTTACCTGTTGCTTACCCGGTAAGTCCGGCGGGCACTTCCAGTTATTGTGCAGGAAGCACCGGTATAGATGTTAAGATGACTACTACCACTGCCGGCGTTAATTACCAGTTATATATAGGAGGTGTATTGACCGGTTCTCCTTTACCCGGTGGTGGTATTGTTGATTTCGGTATCCAGACTACAGCGGCTACCTATTCGGTAGTTGGAACAAATGCCACTACAGGCTGCGTTAAAAATATGAGCAACAGCCCTGTAATAAGCATCAATCCTGCTCCAAAGGTTTATAACTTAAGCTATACAGGTTCCAGCCCTGATTATTGCGATGTTCCGGGAGCTTATGGTACCGACCTTGTATTAGGTTTTGGTGTTGGTTCAGAAGCTGGTATAGGCTATCAGTTATACCAGAATGGCCTTAATGTTTATACGCAAGTGGGCGTAGGCGGTACTACAAGTACTGATTTTGGACAATGGCCGGTTGGCGTATATACGGTAGTAGCGTTGAACAGCGGCACCGGGTGTCAGATCAATATGACAGGCAGCGTGAATGTAAACAAGTTACCGCTTCCTGCAGCCCAGACAGTAACAATACAGGACATAGGCTGGGGAGCAGGTAACTTCTGCGCCAGCGGCACAGGTGTGCATGTAGGACTTTTGTTTGCGAGCACCGGTGTTGATTACCAGTTATGGCACACGGATCCGGTTACCTATGCGACAACATTGGTAAAAACCATGTCAGGCGCCAATTCAAGCCTTGATTTCGGATTGCAGACTGCCGGAGGTACTGATTCAGTAGTTGGTATCAATTCAATAACCGGTTGTTCCAATCTCATGAACAATAACGTTATCGTGAATCCGCTTCCATTACCAACAGTTTATGCAGTATCGGCGCCATCAGGCAGCAGCTATTGCATCGGTGGAAATGGTGTGGACATAAATGTGAGTAGTTCAGATAATGGCGTACATTATAAATTATATAACGGCGGCTCATTTGTAACCAGTATGGCTGGGACTACATCCACGATAGATTTCCTGAATAATACCACATCAGGTACCTATACCGTAGTTGCTTCTGACGATGTAACCGGTTGCAGCAGCAATATGGCAGGCAGCGTAAACGTTGCTACTTATCCTGCACTTTCTCTTTATAATGTTACAGTTGATGCTCCCGGAAGCGTATGCTTAGGCGACTCGCTTCATGTAAGGCTTAGTGGTTCTACCCCGGGTATCAGTTACAAGTTGTCCAATTCAACATCAGGCCTGGTAAGCACCATAACAGGTACCGGCGGACCTCTTGATTTTGGTAAATGGGCGAGCAGTGGTTCTTATACAGTAGTTGCGGAGAATATGATTAGTCTCTGTACTACTAATATGAACGGCAGCCCAACGATAACAGTTAATTCTTTACCTGCGGTTTATACGGTATCGGCAACAAACAGCGGTAACTATTGCGCAGGCGGCACCGGACAGCATATCAATTTAAGTTTCTCTGACGTAGGCGTTAATTATCAATTGTGGAAAGGTGGTATAAAGGTTGGCGGCACGGTAGCCGGTTCAGGCGCGTCTATTGATTTTGGAGCGTTCACTACCCCGGGTACTTATACGGTAACAGGCGCCAATAGCCTTACAGCCTGCACCAGCAATATGACAGGAAGCGCGGTGATTACAGTCAATCCGTTACCTTCTGTTTATATTGTAACAGGTGGTGGCAGCTATTGTGCGGGCAGTACTACAGGTGTTCCCGTGGGATTGAGCAATTCAGCAATTGGCATTAATTACCAGTTGTTTAACGGAGCATCACAGGTAGGTATCCCATCTTCAGGTACAGGCAGTGCGTTGAATTTCGGATTACAAACAGCTACAGGTTCCTATACCGTAATTGCCACAGACGCTGTTACGGGTTGTACGCAGAATATGAGCGGCAGCAAGGTGATAACAATAGATCCATTGCCTAATGTTTATTCAGTTACCGGTGGTGGCGCTTATTGCGGCGGCGGCACAGGCGTGCATGTTGGTTTGAGCAATTCTACTACAGGCGTACAATACAAGTTATCAAACGGAGGCGCACTGATAAGCACCTTAACAGGTACTACAGGTACGGCGCTTGACTTTGGATTACAAAC
>CAISOH010000146.1 GCA_903887005.1 uncultured Bacteroidota bacterium
GACAGGATAGATAAAGTGCAAGAAAAGCTCAACAACAGGCCTAGAAAAAAGAACAATTTTACCTCACCAATTAAATTGCTAAATTTACATAACGTTGCATTTGCTGCTTGAATTCAGCTGTTCCTATTTCCGGGTTTTGGCAAAATGCCATAGCTTCACACCTGCCGCTATCTGCAGATGTATGTATCAGGAAGCAGCTTGATAATGAATACAGATATCATCTGCTGAATCTGATACCAGTAAAAGAAGGACAAACAATAGTAAAATGGGTAGGCACCTTTACAGATATACATGAGCAGAAACTGGCCTCTGACCTGTTGGAGAAGCGGGTTGAAGAACGTACCTCTGAATTAAGGAAGATGAACGATGCGCTGGAAATAAGCAATATAGATCTTCAGCAATTTGTCTCTGTTGTATCTCATGATCTTAAAGAGCCACAAAGAAAAATACAGGTATTTAGTTCTATTGTTCTTAAAAAGTCTAATGAAAGATTGGATCCGCAGGTTTCTGATTACCTCAATAAAATAACAGAATCTTCTGAAAGGATGACAAATCTCATAAATGACCTGATGGATTTTTCGCGATTATCAGTTGACTACAAGTTTCAATATACAAGCATGAATGATGTTATCAATAACATTATTGCAGACCATGAAATCCTGATCAGCGAAAAGAAAGCAATAATAAATACCGGCACCCTTCCCTGGGTCGAAGTTGTGCCGGGACAAATCAGGCAGGTGTTTCAAAACATCATCAGCAACGCACTCAAATTTGCCTGTAAAGATCAGCCACCGGTAGTTAATATAAGTGCAGAAATCATTGCAACTAAGGACTTTAATGGTGTGGCGGATAAAAATGGAAATTATTGCAGAATCATTATCGCAGATAACGGTATTGGTTTTAATGAAAAATACCTCGATAGGATATTTACCATTTTTCAACGTTTAAACTCACGAAATGAATATGAAGGAACAGGTATAGGTCTTGCCATTGCTAAAAAAGTAATTGACAAGCACAATGGCCTCCTGACTGCCAGAAGCAAAGAAGGAGAAGGGGCAACATTTATTATCATACTGCCAATTCATCAAACAATTGTACAATAAAATAAGAATCGGTTTATGAATGAAAAAAATAAAAAAATACTGATCATAGATGATGATGCCAGGAATATTTTTGCCTTGTCTGCAGTTTTGCGTTCTAAAGGATATTCCTGTATATCAGCGCTAAGTGCTTTGGAAGGGCTTAACTTACTTTCTGACACCCGGGATATAGGGGTTGTTCTGATGGATATGATGATGCCGGAAATGGATGGCTATACGGTGATTCCTATAATAAAGCAGGATAAGAATTTAGCTGGTATTCCTGTAATAGCAGTTACTGCACAGGCGATGCCCGGTGATAAAGAAAGATGTCTGAGAGCAGGTGCTGATAGTTATATATCCAAACCGGTGGATGTGGATAAACTACTTGAAATATTACGTACTTATTTAAAATAAACATATTGGAAAGGATCGTTAAAGATAAAGAGGCTGATGAATTGCTTAATGACTTGCTCGAAATTTATGGATACGATTTTACAGAGTATTCAAGGGCGTCAATAAAAAGGCGGATTAACAGGCTTCTGGTATTGGATAAGTTCCCGGGTTTTGCGGCGTTCAGATATAAGGTGCGGTCTGATGAAACTTATCTGAAAAGGGTAGTAGAGGAGCTTACTGTCAACGTTACAGAAATGTTTCGCGATCCTTCTTTTTACAGATTATTACGTGAAGAAATCCTACCTGTTTTAGCTACACATCCGTTTATCAGGATATGGCATGCCGGCGTATCAACAGGCGAAGAAGTTTACTCAATGGCTATCTTATTACACGAGGCTAACCTGCTTCATAAGTCCCTGCTATATGGAACAGACATAAACCCCGCTGTGCTGGAGAAAGCCCAAAAAGGGTTTTTCCCTTTAGCGCAGATGAAATTGTACTCTGAAAATTACATTCTGTCAGGTGGGGCCTGTGATTTCTCTTCTTATTATACAGCCAGATACGGGCAAGCCAAAATCAACGAATTCCTGAAGGAGAAAATGATCTTTTCAACACATAACCTGGTATCTGACAGGTCTTTTAATGAATTCCAGATGATTTTATGCAGGAACGTCCTCATTTATTTTGATAAGGAATTGCAGGATAAAGTATTTAAATTATTTGATAATAGCCTTGAACTATTTGGCTTTTTAGCACTTGGATTAAAAGAAACCATGAAATTTTCTCCCATAGCTAAAAAGTTCAAATTGCTGAAAGCGAATGATAAAATCTGGAGAAAGATAGCGTAATGGACATTAAACGTAAGCTGGTTGTAATAGGTGGTTCTGCAGGTAGCCTCGAAGTTATTATGCATATTTTGCCATCCCTGGATGCAAAGCTTAATATCCCGGTTATTATTGTGATACACAGAAAGAACGCATATGAATCTTTGCTTGCCAGGTTATTGAGTTCAAAAACATCCCTGATAGTTAAAGAAGCGGAAGAAAAAGAAAATATCCTGCCCGGCCATATTTATCTTGCACCTGCTGATTACCACCTTTTAATTGAAAAGAATTTCACTTTTTCACTGGATTATTCAGAAAAAATAAATTTCAGCAGGCCAAGCATTGACGTGACATTTGAATGCGCTGCAGAGGCATATGAAAGTAACCTGGTTTGTATTCTTTTGTCAGGGGCAAATGCTGATGGCGTTGAAGGATTAAAAACAGTCAAGAAATATAACGGTATCGCAGCCATTCAGGATCCCACTTCAGCGGAGGTTTCATTTATGCCGCAGCAGGCTTTGCAGCAGGTGCCCATAGACCATATATTTAAAGAAGCAGAGATTGCTGATTTCATTAACAATCTTTAGGAAATTTAAAATAGTCTTTAGACGTTAATATATTCAAGCTTTCCCGGAATTAGAACTACTATAAATACTTTGATTTACATCCAATCCGGGGTTATAAAATAAATTAATTTTTATTGAAACAATGAGTAAACCAGTGTATTAACAGGCACTTTCAATATAGTTCATTATTCATGTAGGCTTCAATTTACCTATTATTATGTTAAAGCATTGGCACCCTCATACTATTTGCATGTATGTACACGTTATTTTTACATTGTCCAACAAAATAGCTAAAAGACGTACTAATGGAAGTGAAAAAGTTAATGAGGAAAGCATTTGCAGTATGCAGCCTGGCTGGTATGACAATGGCATTTTTCACAGTTGATGCCCAGGTTAAAAATACGTACCCAATCTCTAAAGATTATACAGTTACGATCCAGGGCACGTCCAATCTTCACAGTTGGAATGAAACAGTTGAGAAGGTTTCGGGCAACGTGGTTGTCAACTGGAATAAAGACGGAAGTTTTGATGTAAATGCAATCACCATAAAAATGGATGTGCATTCTATTAAAAGTGATGTGGGTTCTGTGATGAATAACAATACCTATAAAGCATTGAAAGCAGATTCACATCCTGAAATCATATTCGCACTAAATGCTCCTGTTAAAAATAACCAAATCAAATCAGATGAAATGACTATTGCTGCAAAGGGGAGCCTCAATATTGCAGGTGTAACCAGGCCGGTTGATATGATGGTAAAGGTACTGATACGTGGAAATAGGAAATTGATATTTGAAGGATCGCAAACTATAAAAATGTCAGATTTTGACATCGCCCCTCCTACAGCTCTTTTTGGAACGCTAAAGACGGGTAATGAGGTGGCGATCAATTTTAAAACGGGCATTTAAGAATCTCCTGACAACCTGTTCTCCGGTTTCTTTCTCCACTTTCCAGGTAATTCAGTTGCATTCCTAACCTTCCTTTCCAAATTTTTCTATTTCCTTCAATCTATGCCATGTTTCCTTATTCACGGACACGGCTGCATTCAAGGAGTTAATGGTGAATAAAAGTTACTATGGAAATCTCGATTTTTAACATGCTTAAAAATGCTAATTATTAATTCTGACTAAATGTTTTGTAACTTTGTTTTATAATCGTAGTTGTTATGACGGCAGCGCAAAGCCTGAAAATTTATGAAATATTGGGAAGGCACTTCAATAATACGGAAGATGCCAGGGTTGTCGTAACTGAAATTGAGGAAATTATAGAAACAAAAATAGCTGAAAAGAAAGATACACTTGCAACAAAAGAAGATATTGGAAAACTGCAAGAAGATATAATAAAATTAAGGGAAGACTCCTTAAAACTGCAAATAGAAATGGAAAAACGCTTCAACCAACTTACAATTTGGATTGTAGGTACATCTATTGCTTTAGGAGGTATTATTATTGCTGTTATGAAACTCTAGCCATATTGCTTCCTTTTGAGCCTATTAAGACACTCAGGCAATCCATGTTTGTAAAATTATTTCCTGGTACAGGTCTTTATAGTCTTCCTGTGCCGAAATAAATATGGAGCAGACCTTTTGGATGACTCGTTCATATTTACAAATCAGTGCAATAAAAATTTTTTTCTGTTGCTCTGCCGGGTGCATTCCTTTATTTGCTTTGATAGTATATTAGTAAGGATTACCTTCAAAAAATCATACTCAAAGGAAAATTATTTCCTAATCTCATTCATAATACACGAAAAATAAATATTTTCTGAGACCCAAGATATTGCCTTTGTTTTACGTCTATAGTATATAGATAACCAACAATCACCATTATGTTCTCTGCCAAAAAACATTCTTCTCATTTTCCTGTTCTTTTTGAGCAGTGTGGCCAATGGGCAAATAATTACCACTATTGCAGGGAATGGTACAATTGGCTATAGTGGAGATGGAGTACCGGCTACGGCGGCGGCGTTGAATTATCCAATGCGTACAAAATTAGATATCGCATGGAACATTTACATTGTTGACGGTGGAAACTATCGCATAAGAAAAATAAATGATTCCGGTATCATTTCTACCATAGCTGGCAATGGATCCACAATCCATAGTGGCGATGGGGGGGCTGCTACTGCTGCTGGAATGGCTTATATAACAGGTGTAGCGATTGATAGAACAACAGGGAATATATACATTGCTGAAAATACTATCAGAAGTTATAGTAGTGGCGCATGGATTAGAAAAGTTAATACTTCCGGTATCATTACCACAATTTCCGGAAATGGAATACCTGGCTATAGTGGAGATGGTGGCCCGGCAACAGCAGCAATATTTCGTGATATTGAAGATATAGCAGTAGATGGAGATGGAAATATTGTTATAGCTGATGCTGGCAATGGGTATATAAGAAAAATAAATGTATCGGGCGTCATTACTACAATAGCTGGTAATGGAAATTTAGGGTATGGAGGCGATGGTAGCTCTGCTACAGATGCAATACTTTACCAACCTACTGGAGTAGCAGTTGACGCTATTGGAAACGTTTACATTGTTGATTGGGGAAACGCCCGTATTAGAAAGGTAAGCTTCGCTGGTATAATTACTACCATAGCTGGTAATGGCTTTTCTGGATATAGTGGCGATGGTGGTCTGGCAACAGCAGCGGTATTGAATGCTTCAGGTATTGCGGTCGATAGTACAGGAAATGTTTACGTTACTGATGAAAGCCGCATAAGAAAAATAGATACCTCCGGTATCATCACCACTATTGCGGGTAATAGAACAATGGGTTATACCGGCGATGGATGGCCAGCAACAGCAGCGGAATTGAATAATACAGTTGGGGTATCAGTTGATAATATAGGGAATATTTTTATTGTTGATATTGGCAACAACAATATTAGAAAAGTTTGCGCTAAATGTAGTGGGTTGGCTATTCCTGGTATTCCCAATAAAGAGGAAAAAAAATTGTTTATATGGCCTGCCCCTAATGACGGATTTTTCACCATTTATCTTTCCTCTTCCATTTGTGAACCTGTACAAGTCATCATCACAAATATTATCGGTCAAAAAATAAAAGAGATAACCACCACAACCAATAAAGAAATAGAAATAAAACTCAATGCCCCGCCGGGTATGTATTTCTTAAACGCCATAACAGAGCAGGGAAGGCAAAGCGCTAAAGTAGTAGTACAGTAGTTTCCTTACTTGATCTTATAACGTAATCCAACATACACATTCCTCCCCATCGTCGGCCCCCAGATCATGGATGCATCGAAGCTGCGGGCAAATGGATCGCCGGCGCTAATGATGGCGTCATGCTGCATATAGTTGGTCAGGTTGTCGCCGCCGAGATATACTTCAAAAACATCGCTGAAAACCTTGGTAATCTGTGCATTCATCTGGATATAGGATGGGGAGTAGTTAATACTTCCGGGGCTGAATCCTGAATGATTAACATGGCTGATGCCGGGGGTGCGTTCAGCGCTGATCCACTGTACTGTGTAATCAAATTTCCATTTGTTCCGCGTTGTATAGTCAACATTCACAAAAGCGCGGTGGGGTGGCAGCAATGGTTTTTCCTGCAGGCCATCCTTGTAATAAGTGGTCATTACATTATAATAACGATAGGCAAGACGCATGTTGAGATTGTGCATCAGTTCATAATCGAACTGTGCCTGGAATCCATGAGCGTATGACTTACCGGTGAGATTATAAAAACTTACAAAACCCGGATACTCTACATCAACTACCACCTGGTTTTGAAACCACGTATAATAATAGTCCAGGCTCAGCGCCGCTTCCCGCAGGCCTAATTTGAATTTATGGGTAAGGTTCACACCAGTATTCCATGCTACTTCGGGGTTCAGGCCATAACCTATGTCTGAAGTTGGATTAATAATATTGAACTGCCGGTTGCCTGCCATTAGTCCGAGGTTTTCAGCAAAAATGTTTGCCGTCCGTTGCGCCCTGCCGATAGAAGCCCGGATCACCGTCTTTTTAGATTTGGTCAATGCATACCGCATGTGCAGCCGTGGCGTCATAAACCCGCCATAGATATTATTATAATCACCTCTCAGTCCGGCTACTACATTGAATTTATCTGAATAGTTATAGGCATATTCACTAAAAACTCCCGGAACCTGTTCATTCCTGGTATAAAAAGTTCCGGCAAATTGCTCATTATAATTATCTGCCAGTGCGCTTGCTCCCACCTTAATAATATTGTTAGTGTTATTGATATAGGTCTGGAAAATAAGGTTGGCGTAAAAACTTGTTTGCTTTCCTGTGTATTCACGCGTGCCATAGGTGGCATCCTGGTTGTGATTGATATTGGAGAGTTGCAGTCCTACGCTGGTCCCTGCTCTCCCGCTGAATACTTTAGCGATCTTCGCCCAGTCCTCCAGCCTGTTAATGTTATTTTTGTATCCCCACGGATTGCCCGGTACCTGAGGCTCATTTTCCTTGTAATTCCATTCTCCGCCCACACCGTGCACATACAGGAATTTTACCCCAGCCTGGAACATCCATCCTTTCGCATCGTTATAAATCCAGCGGTTAAGTATATTGAATTGATTGCCTAAAGGCTGGTCTAAGAAATGGTCTTTGTTCTGGTCTATCTTCAGCCATTGCGAATTGGCATGTACCATAAGATTGGTGCCAAGCTTTTCACTGAATTTATGCCGGTAATTTATATTGGCCTCACTACGCCCCTGTGTATTCTGGTAAATATTAAACAGCCATCGCTCTCCGGCAAATGGTTTTTTCAGCTCCACATTTATCTGCCCCGCAACACTTTCAAAACCATTTACCACGCTGCCTGTACCCTTGCTCAATTGCATCCCTTCTATCCACGTACCCGGAGTGAAAGTAAGCCCTGTAATGGACGCCAGCCCCCGCACATCAGGTATATTCTCCCGGGTGATAAGTGTATAAGGACCGGCAAGGCCCAATAGCTTGATTTGTTTATACCCCGTAACAGCGTCAGTAAAAGAAACATCAACCGATGGGGTAGTCTCAAAACTTTCACTGAGATTACAGCAGGCTGCTTTTAATAACTCACCCTGGCCTATTTTTTCAATCTTCATTGGGTCCAGCATCCCTATTTCCAAGCTCTTCAGTTTATCCCGGATAACAACTTCCTTTAGGGTATGCTCCTTTCTTAATGCTATTGCGAGGTCTGCAGTTGCCGGCGACAGCGCTATGGTATCGGTCAGATAGCCGATGTAGGATACCATAATAGCGGTAACATTATCCGGGATATGGAGCGAAAATTTACCATCCTTATCGGCCTGTGTTCCCAATCCTGAATTAAGAACACCTATAGCCGCGCCCTCCAGGTGCTCTTTATTTCCTTTAGCATCCTTGCTGTAAACAGTTCCATGTATCTCTCGCCCGGTTTGTGCAAAAACGGTACCACCGAAAAACAATAAAGTAAACAGAAGAAGTATCTTTTGATTTAAACCAGCCATATTCAGCATCAGTGCTTTTTTATTCCTGATTTGTATTTGCAGCATTTGGCTATCTTATTATAGTCTTCATCTTCCGCCTTGAATAGTTCATTATCATGGCCTGCTTTCGCAACGCTTTTCAGGATAATTTCCGGCGATGTTTTGGTAGAATCATACTTTACAGTCAGGTCGTGGGTATCCACGTTCCAGTCAGCATATTTTACACCTTTCACATAAGCCGCACTTTCTATCCTCGCCTTACACTGTTCACAAACGCCATTTACATTATAGTGCTTTGTTACTATAGGTTTTCCCGCAAACACACTGGCGGGTGACAGGAAAGAAAAAGAAACTAAGAGAAAAAATACTAAGCGTTGCATTTATGGCTTTAGTTTGGTTATGAATTACAAATTTACGTTTTGTTCAGGATTAATATTAATCTACGGTCGTTAAAGTGATCAAAATTATGTTTCTGAGGATGGAATTGCAATTATCCTTTTTTGACATTTGGTTTTACTTTTGAGAATACCCTTTGTATATTTTCCAATTACGTAATTTCTAAATTGTCAAATTTCCGGATTTACTGTCAGGATCGCCTTATAAATTTCCTTCACATTATTTTCCCAGGTATGTGTGGAGGCAAATGCAGTTCTTTGTGCTTGAAGGGTAGGGTTGTCTTCTTTCAGGGCTTTGTCAATGAGAGTGAGATAATCTTCTTTGGTATGGGCAAGGTAAGTATAGCCAGAGAATATGCTCATGGCTTCGGTAGCCGTAGCAACTACGGGTTTACCCATAGCGAGGTATTCATCTATCTTGCGAGGGTAGTTGCCTATGGTCACCTGGTTTACAATTTGCGGATTGAGGCATACGTCAAAACCTTTGATATATGCGGGCAGGGTAGCGGCGGGTTTTGGGCCGAGAAAGTGAATATTGGGTATGCCATGTAGGCGGCTGCTTTTAAATGCTTCATCTTCCGGTCCCACAAGTACAATATTCCAGTCCGGCCTTTGCTCCGCAATATATGCCAGTAACTCCATGTCTAAACGTATGCTTTGCAGCGCACCCACATAGCCAATATTGGGACCCTCAATTTGGCCATCTACAAGGGATAGGGCAGGGGTGAGGCCAAAAAGCGTTAGGTCGCAGCCTTGTCCTACATAGTAAGAATGGGGATTGTATTGCCTGCAATAGTTGGCAAGATAAGTGGAATTGGCAACACATAGGTCGCTCTTGGCTATAAGCAATGGTTCCAGTTTTGTACCATGATATTTCCAGTAATTAACCGCCAGCATATAATCCCGGGAGTAATAAATACTAATTGCAGGCTTTAAATATTCCTTTAGGTAAAACGCTCTAAACATTTCATTATCATTGAATAGAATGATATTTTTAAAGCCAAGTTCACTAACCGCTTGCTGTATGGAACGGGCAAACCGCTTGTTGTTTATCTTATTAATATTATTAAACAATGTATGGCTTTTAAGCCAGTTAATGGATTCAACGATGCAGTCGGGATACAGGTTCCATAGGTTATTCTGGATTGGAATAATGCCCTTTTGTTTGCCATTTATTACTGACAGCCTCCGCTGCACCCTTGGGCTGTTTTTATCCCGGAGCAGCGTTATTCTGTCAAGGGGAGAGTTTACATACAGTACCCTGTTATGCCTGCTGAATTCGATCGCTATGTTTTTGCAATTGCTGCCAAGTTCTTCATCCCAGGCCTGCTGCCCTACCACTACAATATCCCTGCCTTGAATGAGTTCATTTGATTGCATTGGGTAAACCGTTTTTTTGGTTATCAATCCTCATGAGCACATTGATCATTGCAATTACCAGGTAGAAATTCACGTTTGAAGGGTATTGTACAAGTGCCTCCTGAGGGTAGTTCCCGATATGAAAAGCAAAGACAATGAGCACCATGGCCAGGCAATAGGATTTTAATTCAGGGTCTTTTATAAGGTAGAAATTATTGATACCGGTTTTTAAAACGATAAATACAAGGAGACAAAGAAGGAACAAACCTATCCATCCATTCTCCACCGCAATCCTTACATAACCGCTATCCGGAGGAAAATGGGCGAGATAGGAATTAGGTGCAAATTTAATCCCCCATACACCTGTAGCTCCCAAACCGCCACCCAAAGGATGTGATAAGATAAAGGGCTGTATTCTTTTTTGGTTTTTCTTTCTTAAATTAAAGGAAGCGTCTTCTGAAGGTTTGAAGGCAGTCTGAAAACGGTATAATGTACCATTAGATGTAGGAACAAGAATAAGGCCGGCAAATACCACCGCACCGACAATAACCATGCGCAGGATTTTCCTGTTGTATTTCAGAATTGCATATAGCAGCAAGCCTAAAGGCACAAGGACGTATGCGCCCCTGGTACCTGAAAACAACATAGCGTCCAGGTAAATAATGATAAGGCCACGGAGTATCCATTTCTTGTTTTTTGAAACCGGGCCTGACAGTATGCCTACACATAAAAGGCTGCTTACCACCATTGTATAGGCAAATACAACAGGGTCTGTGAAAATGGAGAATTTGCGCCATACACCGCCTATAAATAACAGGTCTGCAATGCTGGGGTCGGAATGAAGGTAGGCGTCTTCAAAAGAAGTAAATCCGATATACTGCTGCTTAAAGCCATAGAGGGCAGCAATCAATGCAAGTCCGAGCCATAATTTAAGTAACAACCTGACAACTTCAATAGTTCTGATATTGTAAAGGAAAATAAAGTACATGACCATGATAAGCGCTACACTCCTAACCGTATATACCCAGGCCATCGTGGATTCTGTCGTTGGGTTTACCACTTCAATCAGGTTGTATGCCATCCATAAGAGTATCATGGTTGTTATAGGGCCTTTAAAAATAGTCCAGTCTTTCCTTTTTCTTTGTTGAATAAAAAGCCCCAGAATAAATAATCCCTCTATTCCATCCATCAATGTACCGAGGGGAAAATCAACACCCAGTTTTCCAATGTATAAAATAAAATAGGCCAGGATAAGGAATAACACCATTCCTATGACAGGATATACAACAATGGCATATACCGCAGGGATGCCAATTAAGACAGCAAGGGTTAGAAGACCAAATTTCAGCCCGCCAAGTGCAACCCCTATAGCCAGGCCCGACGAAAGGAGAAACAGCAGCAGATAACCAATAGGATTATTCAACTTTTCCAACAATAAAGATCTTTGCATACGCCCCGCGGATCTTCCGGAATTTTTGGAAGATATTGGAAGTACCGGTATGATAAATTCTTTATCCATTATAAAAACAGAAGTTTTATAAAGAAATAGAACACACTAACAAATGCAACAACCAGTGCTATTTTACGGGTAACCTTATCTATTTCCGCCTGTTTCTTTTCGGCAGCAAAATCACGGACATAAGGTTTTGCTTTTTTTGGTCTCATTTTTCAATTTCATTAATGTTTTTACTGCTGTAATGGTGTGTGGCAACAGAAATTTTATTCGCTTTTTTTATTTGCAGTAAAGATAGCACCTGGAAGAAAACAAACTTCGGAATACTGATCAAGGAGCGGACTATGCGCCTGTCTGGCCTAGCATGAACAAGGGCTATGATAAACCCAATTATGAAACAGGCAAAACCAATAGCCCAAACCAGCAGTCCCGTATTACTGATCCAGATGTTGGATATAAAGCAAAACATAGATAAAATAAGGAAAATAAACAGAGGCGGGCGAAGCAGGATAATACCAAACAGAAAACGGTTTAGATCAAATTTCCCTATGCCCCTGGCAAGCAGAGAAAATCCAAACTTAAAATACCGGAACCAGGTGTTTATCCACCGGGCGCGCTGTTTTACCAATTGATCTGAACGGGAAGTTTTTTCATCATACACAACAGCGTTTTCATTAAATGCTATGCGGTATCCACGGCTGACAATTTCCTTTTGCAATACTTTGTCGAATCCTGCACCGGTGATATCCTGGTGTTCGAGGCACTCACGGTAAAGGCTGGTTTTAAAGGCCATGCCTGAACCTGAAAGCGTGGCAGATGAGCCGATGGAAAAAAGGACCTCGCCATCATAAAAATGATAGTACATGTCTCTTGAAGCATCGAGGCAGGCATAAGTGGTATCAAGGTTTTTGGCTTTCCTTAATCCCTGTACAGCAGAGAAGCCCGCATCAAAACTTTTGTTTAGTTCATTCAGGCATTCCGGGTCTATTAGATTATCTGAATCAATTATTACAAGTAATTCATGCGCGCGCAGGAAATGATTGATTGCATAAAAATGAGACCTGGTATTACTTGCAAGGGTTTCAGGGGGGCGTAATACTACAACCCGTTTATCTTCAAATTTCAGGGCTGAAACATCACATTTATCAGCTACTATATACACAAGAAAATCAGTGTAATTAAGTTTCAGGATAGAATCAATAACGGCAGGTATCGTATCCGTTTGTTCATACGCAGTAACAATGATTGCATAATCATGTTCCTGATTGTTTCTGATAAGGCTTTTAGATTCAGTTTTTCTTTTGATGAGATAGATCAAGTACAAAACTACCGGAA
The DNA here is from genome assembly GCA_903887005.1 of uncultured Bacteroidota bacterium. GTDB lineage: Bacteria > Bacteroidota > Bacteroidia > Chitinophagales > Chitinophagaceae > Nemorincola. The sequence continues at coordinate 12,850 of CAISOH010000146.1, forward strand.
CAACCAAATTATACCCAACTATTATTTGAAGAAAAACCCAAATGTCATTAAAAAATGCAATCATGCTAATGGTTGTTCTTTTCTAAAAAAAAGTAGTTTAGACGATTTCAATTTACCGTTGCCTTTCCTGCCATTGGTTGGTTTTTGTTCAATATAGGTTACTTTATTTAATACAAAACCTATAAATTTACCTTCAAGTGTTTTCAGATATTCGATCTGGCCGTCCATATCATGATCAATGGAGGTATTAGCTTCAAATACACTAAGTACCCTGTCCGCCACAGAAATCCACTCTTTCGATTGGTTAAGTGTGTTTAAAGCAGAGGCTTCAATAATAATGATATCAAAAATGTCTTTCAGTTCCAGCAATTTTTGTTCTATCTGGTACTCGCTGTTTATCTCAAATAATGAAACGTCAAATCCACGATTACCCAATACACTTATTTTTCCGTCTTCTACCAACTTTGACAACGGCACTTTGCCTTTCAGATAATCTTCAATATAATACTTTGGCTGAGTTATCTCTGTAATATCCGGGCTCAGGAAATTTCCGTCAATCAGCAGCACCTTTTTGTTGGTCATCTGGTAGGCGCTTACCAAACTCAGGCAAAATAAGGTTTTGCCTTCTGCCTGTGTAGTGCTGGTCACTACCAGGTTGCGCCCGCCCATCAAAGCCATATTTATTTCAAAACGGGTGGAGCGTATTAGATTTTTAAACTCATGATTAGCAGTATTTAAGTTCTTTTTGCCCTTTACATTTTGGATATTCAGGCGTGTGGTACGTACTAATTTCGTTATTTCCACATTAACCGGGTTCCCGGGATCAATACTCCATAGTTTTTGAATATCCAGGAAATTGGCTTTAATGACCGGCAAATAGCCCAGTACTTTCATATCTGTTTTGCCGGTAAGGTCGTCTGTATCTTTTATGGAGTTATCGAGGTAAAAAAGGACAAATATTATGAGCAGGTAAAATACAAAGCTTACAACACCGCTGAGTATTACCAGGATCATTTTTTTAGAAGGCAATTTAACTCCGGGCAATCCGGACTCTATCTGCTTAATTCTTGAAGCAGCATTAAAATCCATACTGGCCTGGTTGAATTTCTTTAAAATTTCGATATACTCCTGGCTTGCAACAGAAATATCACCTTCATAGGCCTGTATCACAGCTTCATGTGGTACCAATTCATTTAATCTGTGATTTAATTCCGCAATAGCCATCTGGTATGACTGAATACTGTTTTTAGCCAGTTCCAATTCAAATTGAAGTTTAAGCTTTTGCGAGATAACGCTTTGTGTTGATGAGGTAGGGTTTTGAATTAATTTATCGGTAGATTCATTGATCTTCTGATTAAGAATATCCTTCATTGCATCAATCTCCACCTTTTTATATTTATCAAAATTGCTTTTGATATACTGGTCGTCCAGTAATTTGAGTTTTTCCTGGGTTGCAATAATTTCTTTATTTAATGGGTCCAGTTTGGCCTCCATGGATGCCTTATCAAGAGGATCTAATTTCGCATTCAGGTTGCTAATGGCGCCTGAATCGGCTTTAACTTCTTTTTCTGTGAGTTCAAGGCGTGTTTCGAATTCGGAAATCTGTGAAAATAAATTTTTCGCCTGTTCATTAAGGTTCAATACATGTTTATCTATCTTATAATTCTTAAGGTCATTCGTTTTCTTCTCTAAAGAATCTTTCTTTTTCATCACCATATCGTTCAGAAAGTCAACCGATTTTCGACCGTTCTGTTCCGCAAGCATGGTATAGTAAGCGATGAACTCTTTTGCCAGAGTATTGACAACAAATGCCGACAACATTGGGTTTTCAGACTCATATTCAATATCCACAAAATCACTGTTCTCAATACGATTCACCTTTATTTTGTCCCTGAGCGCCTCATAATTGTAGCCCATTGATTTTATCACTTCATTTAGTCCGTTCTGGTCTTTATCGAAAACAGAAAGCTGTTTCCTGGACTGATAAAACTTATTAAATACATCAACGGCATGTTGTGCTGCCTCCTGGTTTAAATAGGTTATCAATTTACTTTTCTTTCTGAAAGGCTCGTCAGTGGTAAGGTCGTGCAAAATGAGCTGGTAAGAAACCTGGTCATAGATTGCTTTTAACTGCATTATCTGGATCAGGTTACTGAAGGTTTGATTGATTTTGGAATCCATCTGGTTCTCCTTGGTAATCAGTTGCTGTGTGCCTTCTGTCAGGCCTGCTGATAACCTCGTTTTTGAGACATAGACATCGGGCTGGTTTCTGACAAGGGAAAAAGTAATTCCCATGACAAGCAAAGGGATAATGATTATCCCAAACTTGTGTTTTTTAAGCGTTACCAGAAACTTTTTTAATTCCATTATTGTATAGATTCAAGTTTGACTCCAATGATTTCTTCAAGGCTGCTTTTGGCCACCAGGTAGGCGCCTTCCGATTCTATTTTAGCCTGAACAGATGCTGAATAGGAAGCAAGCGCCTTGTTATAATTATCAAATATTTCCAATCCTTTTTCAAATTTATATTTGATTTCTTTCATCGTATTATCGGCGCCTTCCAGATTTTTCATTTTCCAGTGAAGAACTACCTGCTGCTGTATATAGGCATAGTATCTCTGTTTTACAATTGCTTCAATAGCCAAATTATATTCATCAAGATTCAATTGTGCAATATCATATTCCTTTTTAGCTGTCTTTACATTGACCGGCTTTTGTAATATAGAACCTATACTTGTTCCAACCCCTATCTGGTACCCATTTAAAAGTGAGGTATTTACCAAAAGCGTAGTTGTATTGTTAGGGCTATATAAATAATTGAAATTGACAATGTTTAACCAGTCTAATTTAGCCTTTTGAACATTCATTTTTGCAATGTTTACAATAGCCTGATTGGTTTTCATTTTTGGATAGTTCATTTTGGCCGCAGCTATAAGCTTTTCGAGATAGGTATTATCAATACTCGACATCATTGATTCCTGCGTATCTTGAGCATGGATACTATTTACAGATATTATAAAGAAAATAAGAAAATTAAATGTTAATTTCATTTACGTTAATTAAATTAATTTAAATGTACAATAAATAAGCTAATTAACTGTCCTGCTTAAAAGACTATAAATACGTAAAATTAATACTTTTAAAAGGTGATAGAAATTAAGTTATTCCATTAATGTGGATAACTCATTAATTCAAAAGTCAAAAGTCAAAAGTCAAAAGTCAAAAGTGGAAATCCGTTTGCAGATAATCATAAATGTCTCTATAATCCTGAAAAGAAGGAAGGAGTTTTTGTTACATTTGCGGAACAAGCAATAATAATGATATACCATATAGTAACCGGTGATATGGCTGCGGCTCCTTTGAAGGAGGCAATAGCGTTAGAGCCTTCGATGAACGGGGAAGTAATCGTAATGAAGGATGTGCTGAATGTAGGGCCGCTACAGAAAGAGGAAGGTCAAAAATTTTCTGAAATGCGGAGCGCTTTCTGGCAGCAGGTGGCTATTAATGAGAAAAACCCGATTATTGCTGATGACCTGGAGCGTTTGTCGCAGATAAGTATCGAACTTTCAAAAAATGAAGAATCAAAAGTATGGCTGTGGATAGCGCCCTTGCCTGCTGATGTATGCACATATCACTGGTCGCTTAAATACTTAGGGGCTTATATTGGCCGTTTTTATGTTGTGAATATTGCAGGACTTCCCTTCCTTGATGAGCAGGGCAAGGTATTCTTCCCTAAAAGCATTGGAGATATATTGCCTAAAGAGTTAATAAAAGCCCGGCGCCTGGCACGGCTGGTAAATGCGGCTGAACTGGAGGTGGATGGTGAGGAGTGGAAACGGCTAACTAATGAGAATGCGGGTATCCGGGTATTGGAAGGCGGCAAAAGGTTGCTATCTAAACCGGAAACGCATTATGATAACCAATTGATCAGTTTTTGTTCCCAGCAATACCAGAAAGCATCAAAAATTGTCGGGCAGGCAGTGGCAAAATTCAGTATTCCTACGGGGGATCTTTACCTCGGCTGGCGGCTGCGAAAAATGGCAGAAGCTGACAAATTGTATATACAGGGGGATGTAACAAAACTGCTAAAGGATTTTGAAGTGAAACTGCCAAGTGGATTGCTGGAGTTTGGGGAGGAAATAACACCCACACTATAAAATGTGTTGTAAAATTTCGGATTAACTGGCAATTTCTTAAGTATGAAATTATTTCCTGTTGATACATTTAAAATCAAAAGCAACCTGTCAAAAGATGAGGCAATACAAAAACTTGCAGCATCTATTAAGCCAGTTAAAGCATTACGGATTAGCTTTTTGGAAAAAAATAATGAGACTATTTTTCAAGGGGAAATCATTGGAGACACTTTTTCACTAATCAATGGAATGCCTCTTCCACGAATTCTTCCACGAATAAAAGGGAAAATATATCCCGAAGGTTCCGGAAGTAGTATTGATGTTGTTATCAGACCTGAATTTTTCGCCATGATGATTTGTGTAATTTTCATATTCTTTTTCGGATTTTTAATTGTTTTTCATTCTGTTTTTATGGTTTATCATAGAACATTTAGCATAATGCCATTAATTTTCCTGCTATTCCCAGGTTTTGCATATTTTATTACTGTCGTATCATTTAAACATGAAAGTAATTATGCTCAAAAAGAACTGGTAAAAATTTTTGAAGGGGAAATTACCGAAGATAACTTTACTGAAAATATCTTTACTGAAAATATCTCGTGGATTTACCAATAAAAATCTGAACATATAAACTCACCTTTTAAAGTCCTCGTTCTATTATACTTCATTTTCAGGCTATATTATACTTCACGCCGCATAAGAATGTGCAATGTTTTTATCAAAGAATTGGAATTTGAGTGTTAGCAGCTTATGGAGATCGGCTTTATTATTTTGGTTGATATTTTGAAAAAAGGTCGTGATTGCATCATGAAACTTTGC
>CAISOH010000147.1 GCA_903887005.1 uncultured Bacteroidota bacterium
TTTTCATTTTTAGAACGTTTTTTATGTTGAGAACAGGCATAAAAAAACTACGTGAGCGTATGACATGTATCCTGTTTTTGAGGGGTTCGACACCCTATCCACAAGGCACAGCATAGCTCACGCATCACGTGAGCGTACTGCTTTACTTCCCTTGTGGACTTCTGAATTGTCGAACTTTCAAAAACAAGTCTGTAAGCGTTACGCGCTAACTATTTTTCTATTTTTTTTACGTCATAGGTTCATTTTGTAGATGCTAAAGTACAATTGTTATTATGTTATCGCAGAATATTTCATCCTATATTTTTTTACATCTTTTTTGTGTAATGATGCTACTTGATATTTTCAGGACTATTCCTGCTGCTCTTAGCATCGTTACACAAAAAATATGCGGCAAGAATAGATGAAGTTGAATAGGGTTACTACTTCTCCCGTTCGCGCCAGTATAACTGTAGTCTGTAATTTTTGTTTTTTTCCGCCCCTTTTGTTAGCCTGTGCGGTTGGTTGTGAGTAGGCAATAATAAACTATTCCATTGGTGGCAGCGTTGGCAGAGAGCAAGTGTATTGATTGTAGCATTTGGGCTGTGTGCGTTGGCTTATGCTGCAATCAATACTCTTGCTGTGCGTGTGCGTTGTGATTGCTGCCGTGTGTGGGCTTTGTGCGTGGCGAGGCAGCTATCACATGCACTGCCGGTCAAATAGCCTCATAGTTTTTTTTGTGCGTTGGCTGTGCGGGAGCCTGTGCGCGAGCCGCCATGACGAAATGAATAGCAGGACGAAAGCATCCGTAATATTTGCAATGTCGCTAAATCTTATATTCTAAGTACAATAAAATATTCTCTGCTTAATTCCCGCAAATGCGAAGTCCTGCGTTATGAATGTAGTGGCGGGGGGCGTCAATATAGAAATGAGGCGGCGTTAGGTATGGCGAGCGTTGGCATGTTTACATGAGCGTGGGGAGAGCCATAGCTAACATTGTCCGCCGAAAATGGTGCTATTTTGACAATCAAATATGGTGCTTTCAAAGAGTCAAAATTGACACCATACCTATGTTCCAAGTTGAGGAGTCTTGATGTTGCTTAATAGAATTCCTGTCGCTGGCAATATCAAAGAAATGCGTTTCCAATTAATTGAAATGCCCTCTTAAAGCATTTCAAACAAATAGACGCGTTTCCGCTTCCTAATAGTGTCTTGATGGTGTAAAGGACTATTGATGGGCTTAATCAGGGTACTGGAGCCGGGGTAATCCCTTTGGGTAAATGTTCTATAATTCTGTCTGGTATTGATTAACTCTAAGTTCGTTATCTTTGTCCAAAATTTCGTTATGGACAATCCAAATACTTATGAATTACATGCAAGTGAATTATATGAGTATTCTCCAGAAAATTCTACAATTAGACCTCACATAATAGTAAAGCAACCATTTAGGGTTAATAGGCAGCAATATCCATTATCGAATGGTAATTTGCCAAAACTTATGCCAATATATCATACTGGAATAGACTTAATTAAAAATGCAAATAGCATCTTTAACGTTAGGTTTAATGGTATGGAAATTGAAATCGTGTCCGTTAAAGTTTAATACCGGAAATCCTTAAAAATCCTAAATCTACATTTACAGACTGAATGTTATGTACTATCATTAATTTCTTTAGCTCTTTTAAAAATTCCGACTTATCTGGTTCTATATCGGTAGTAAGCATTTGACCGATTAATTGTTTTTCTTTTCCTTCTATATTGTAATCCATATTTTAAACAGTTTAACATACAATAATAGCTAAATATTCATTGCATTATTTTATCGCAACCTGTCAATAATATATATGGTATTTAGCGGAATAAATTCTATAATTTATTTGATGTGTAGTAATCGATGCCGCTAAAATTTATTGAAGTACCTACACCTGTCAATTATTGGTTTAATGGCGGCATAGCTTGCCATTGCTGCCATGTTTGCCGCTTGTCTTATACTTGTATGAAACTGCTTTAATCGGGCTATAATCAGGCTGTATTATGATGAGGTTACAGCGGTTACACCCACTAATCATAAGTCTGTAAAATATAGCACTGGCAATATTGTATATCCTTTTGCCTCTCTTTAGTTTTAAATACTTTTAATTATATTTTCGGTGTAACGGTGTAACTGCAAGGCTGTACAATAAGACAGTAAAGGGTTTCAGCGGTTACACCACTTTTTTATTATGGTGTAACTTAGTGTAACTGCTGTAACCTTTCAACTTCATAAAGTCGGTTAGTTTTTCCATTTATCTTTTTACTTTCTTGTTTAAAACCAATCCTTTTAAGTTCTTTACCAATTTTGTCGACTGAAAGTTTCTGTTTTGATAATTCTTCAAGTTTTACTTTTATATCAGTTGAGGTTAATTGTTCAATATTTACACACCCGTTTTCCGGAACTTTGAAATATTTTGTAATCAATTCGTATTCGGTACTATAATTTTCAAATTCTGTCGTATGCGCATTTAATAGCAAAA
>CAISOH010000148.1 GCA_903887005.1 uncultured Bacteroidota bacterium
TAAAATTGTGCATTGTTTAATATGCAAGACTTTGCGGCCTTGATTTTATAATTTACTTATTATCAATTCATTAGTCTTGGCGGCTTTGCGCCTTTGCGAGAAACCTATTTTGCACATTTATATCCGGTGTGAAGTATAACAAATTGGATTAAAGTTTTTCTTCCTTTCTGAATTTTTTTCGTGGGTCTCTACTGGTATGAAATATGGCTGCGATATGGATAATTTTTCGGCGTGGAAAAAATTCATATACAACGGCATATGGGGAAACCTTCAACTTTTACATGCCTGTAGTTACCTTTTAGAAATCCGAAATGTTCCGGATTCATAAAGATTTGTTCCATGCACTCACCCACAGCTTTCATATATTGTTCCCCTAATCCGACTTGTTGCAACTCATACCACCGTGCTGAACTGATATGTTCCTCCCGGGCTTGCGTATGTGTTTTTAGTTGCAATGTCATTATTTTCCTTTCCGAATTTCATTTATACTGTCCCATGCGGCTTTCTGGGTTTCCTCCCAGGTGTACATTTTTGCACTGCCATCCAGAAATGATTTGGTTCTGCGCTTTAGTTCTTTGTATGTTTCGTCATCTATATCGCAACCGTCCGTTTTAATTTTCTTTTCAACGAAAGTAAATACCGCCTTTACGTCCTTTTCATCAGCCATTTGCAGATATTCAGTTATTTTCCTTTTCATTGCAATCACTGTCATAATTTCACTGTTTTTCAAATTTAAGCAATATTTTGAAGATAGAAAACGTCACCTAAAGCTATAATCTGTACCTGTTCTCCTTCATCGAAAAAAGAGTTTATGCCTTAAAAGAGAAGATGAAAAGACGGTGGCAGTAGTAGCACCAAAGAAATAGGTCAATTAAAAAGAAAAACCCAATGTCTCAAATGACATGGGGTTACTTCCATTATTTTGTAACGTTTTTAATATAACAATCCGAACATCCATAGCGGCAATTGATTACCAACAGGAGTTTCCGTGTCATCTTTTACAACCCAGGAGTTTTTCAATCCTTTAATTTGTTCTATGCCTTTGCTTTTACCGCCAACCTCAAAAATGTATTTATTTTCGACCTTAAAATCGCCCTGCTTAGGCATGTGTATTTTATAATTGGGTGATACCTGAGACATAAAAAACATTTCCCGTACAGCTCCCTTCTCTGCACTTTCTTCGGCTAAGGCAAATAAAAGATTGGTGTTGTTTAGAAATATCTTTTCCGGCTTTTGTAACACAGCAGTACTATTGCCTGCGGGATATAGCAGGCAGAGGATTTTTGCCTGTTCCAAAAAAATCAAATAGTTATTGAGTGAGTTTCTATGGATTGATGTTTTCTGAGCGAGGGCTGTAAGATTAGGTTTAAATGGCACCTGCTGGGCAATAACATAAATCAATTGTAAAAGTTTCTTCGCATTCCTAATATCAAAATCTTTCAATTCCGCCATATCATATTCTACTATTGTCCTTACCAACTGATTAATTCTTTGATGAGCTGTTTCGGTATTTTCAAGAGCGAATGGATAATAACCTGTCTTTAAATACTCATTCATATGTTCCAGGGGGCGGAAATCTTTAGGCAACTTCTTTTTTATATCGGCAGCATTAGTGAGTAAAACATCCAATCGTAAAGCTGGCAGATTAATTAAACCTTTCATTGATAAATACTCTCTGAAAGAAAGACCCGGCAATTCATATATCAATGCCCTCCGGCTTAAATCTCCTTGCTGCCTGGATATATCAATTATGGAAGACCCTGTGAAAATTATTTTCAGGTCAGGGAAAAAATCATAACAGTTTTTAATCTCAGCAGACCAATTTGAGTATTTGTGTACCTCATCCAGTATAAGGACTTTACCACCCTGCATATAAAAATCCCTTACCGTATCCTTCAAATGATGCTCTGTGAAATACAAGTCGTCCAATGAAAAATATGCTGCTTTATCAGCAGGTAAATCTTGTAATTTCAGCCACTGCAGGAGCATTGTTGTCTTACCTGTACCCCTGGCTCCTTTAATGCCAATTAAACGATTATTCCATTTAACCTGGTCAAATAAGTAACGCTTGAAATCAAGCGGAATATGAGATAACAGATTTTCTGATTGCTCTAATAATTTAAACATATGCACATTTTGATGTGCAAATATAAGTATATTATGCACATTCAGATGTGCATTGCCAAAATATTTTTAAGCGTTTTTAGACTAATTACCTGCCATTCTCTGTTTTATTTCGAATTAAACTAAGCCCTGTAATTTTCTGCCTAAAATATCATCAGTTGCTAATTTTAGAAAATCGTCCTGCAAACTTAATACACGAAGAAAGTTGAAATGATAAACATTTTCAAAACGACCTACGGTTATAGGAGGCACTGGTATAAAAATATACTGGCAAATGGCGGGGTTATTAAATATCGTAACACTACCCAAGTAGTAATTATACTGTAAACGGGAACAATTTTTACATTTATTAATAGTGGTATTTGCGCCTTTATTTTTATAACTTACTTACTATCAAATAATTATACTTTGCGGCTTTGCGCCTTTGCGAGAGACATTTATTGCCGTTAACAGTATAATACAGTCATTGCGAGCCGGGGACTTACCTTGATAATGCAAGAAGGCTTTGAACGGCGAAGCAATCTCAAGTAATTCAAGACTAATTTTGTGAGGTTGCTTTGCCGCAAGGACAGTAACAAGAACGCCAATCGGAATAATACTTTGCAGCTCGCAATGACCAGCGTTATTTTCTTTATTTAATGTGAGTTCGATGATAAATATCATGTATCAGGCTGCTTTTTCTATATTTTGATGCTAATAATAATATTTGTTGAGGTCTTGGAGGTGTCCCACACCTTTTCGGTGTGGAACACCTACGCTAAATATAGTTAACTAATTGATTACCATTGATTAAACATCCGAACTCACGTTATTTAAACACTTTTTTCATCTTTGACCTGAGTAGTAACAATTTCGTTTTGTTAAGGACGAAGGAAGTTATAACGGCAAAATAGTAGTTGCCAAACCCGAAGTAGAAAAAGCAAAGAAGGTTCTTGCTGATTACAAAACCAAAAAACTGATACTGTTGATATGTGGTGGTAATTAACCTTTGAATATATTATCCCGATGGTATTTTAAATAAGTGACATTAATTGGCTTTATTTCTGGCATATTTAATTTCTTTCCATCCAGAACCAATAATTTTTCTTTTAAAGACGGAGAAAATTTAGAAGTTTTAGAGGTAGTTATTATTTCTAAATCATCGGAGAAGGCAATATATCCTTTGTCGAAAAAAGCATCATATTCTATATACAAGCATAATCCGTTTGCAATATCAGCCCTGAACTCCTTTTTATCAGCCCATGGAATAATATGACTTGCTGTAAGCAATTGTTGTTCTGAGATGCCACTTATACAGCACTTATAATTGAAATTTTTTAGAACACCATTTCTGAATTTTGATTGCCCTATACGAATACTTATTTGTGCCTTTGCATTTTCAATAAAATAATCTTCATCAATTATGAGTATTTCTTTTGGAATTAATGGTTGGCTATAATAAGTTGAAATATCTACCGATAAACTCGCATTACTATGCATCATTAATCTATCGTTCAAAATTATTGTAGTCCATCTATCAGGATATTTCCCAGTAGTTTTATTTTGTTCGCTAAATAAATGTTTAATCGCTTTAAATGGTATGCAGTAATAATCATTTTCTTCCTTGGGGTCACACCAGATTACTATATTGAAATCTTCACCGAATTTTGAAATGAGATTTTCGATTACTGAAACTTGATAACCTACCCACTTATTTTTTGGATTGCCTTTTAATACATAACAATTACCACCAGCGTCCCAATTCTTTATATTTAAAGCCCTATTCATAAAATTAAATCGTAAAAATTTGAAAAACTAAAAGTAAAACAAAAGGTTATTAATATGTGAAAATAATACTCAAATTGCTATCGCACCTTTCCAATTTTCATGTTCTTTAATTCAATTGAATTAAAAAACCATAACCTTTCAATATGGTTCTTTTCATTTCTTTAACAATCAATTCAATTACTTTTAGTTCAATTCAGGATTTAAACCATATTTCTTGATTTTTGTGATTGTGTTGATATGTATGCCTGTTATTTTATAAATTTCCACAGCCTTATATCCTTTCTTAAAATAATCGTTATAACTCATTTTATCGTAATTCCATTCTCTTTTAGGTCATCTGCCGAAAAATCAATAATTTGTCACACTTTTAAAAACTTCAATAATAAATGAGACCTGCAAAAATTACATTGCTCCTGTTATGGGTGCTTGTCGCCGGCGTTGCCGTAGCCAAAGACAAAGACAAGGATGAAAAATACCAATGGGAAGAAAAGAAATCGGACGGGTACACCTTTAAATATGTAACCAACGACCCGATGAAGACGCGGTTCTATACGCTGCAAAACGGGCTTACCGTTATCCTCAGCCCCTCGCATAAAGAACCGAGGATGCAGGTGTTCATAGCTACCAAGGCAGGCAGCAAAACCGATCCAGCCGACCATACCGGCCTGGCGCATTACTTAGAGCACATGATGTTCAAAGGCACCGAAAATTACGGTTCTCTCGATTGGAGCAAGGAGCAACCCTTAGTTACCAAGATCAATTATTTATATGAAGAATATAACCACAACACAGATGAGACTATGCGCAAAGCAATTTATAAGCGCATAGATTCTATGTCTGGTGCTGCTGCCAAATTCGCCATCGCCAATGAATACGATAAGATGATGTCCTCTATGGGCGCAAAGGGTACTAATGCCTTTACTTCTTTCGAACAAACCGTTTATACGGAAGATATTCCGTCGAATGCGGTTGATAAATTCCTGAAAGTGCAGTCAGAGCGTTTTCGCGACCCGGTGTTTCGTATTTTTCATACAGAGCTCGAAGCCGTTTATGAAGAAAAGAACCGCACGCTCGACAATGATAACCGTAAGGTGTCGGAGCTGATGCTGGCAAATTTATTTCTCAATCACAATTACGGGAAACAAACCACCATCGGCACCATAGAGCATTTGAAAAACCCTTCCCTTCTCGAAATCAGAAAGTACTTCAACACCTGGTATGTACCCAACAATATGGGTGTAATAATAGCCGGCGATTTTGTGCCGGAGGAAATGATCAAAAAAGTGGAACAATATTTCTCTAAAATGGAATCAAAACCTGTGCCTAAATACATTTTCAAAGATGAAGCACCTATTAAGGCGCCCATTACAAAAGAAGTATTTGGCCCCGATGCTGAATTTGTAGCTATTGGCTTCCGCTATCCCGGCATACATTCAAAAGACGCATTGCTTGGCGACCTTGTAGGCCAGATACTCACCAATGGCCGTGCAGGGCTTATTGACCTCAATCTTGTGAAAAAACAAAAGCTGCTTCGCGCATCTGCAAGCGCCGATATACTGATAGATCATGGGTACCTCTACCTGCAGGGTACGCCTACGCTCGGGCAAAGCCTGGAAGACGTAAAGACGCTGATGCTGGGTGAAATAGATAATCTCAAAAAAGGAAATTTTGATGATGATCTGCTGACTTCTATCGTAAACAATGCGAAGAAAGCAATGATGCAGCAAAATGAAAAGTACAGCTCCAGGGCATATGCTTTAATGGGCGCCTTTACCGGTGAAGAAGACTGGCTCAATGATGTGGCTTATACCGACCAGCTTTCCAAACTGACCAAAAAAGATATCATGGCTTTTGCCAATAAATATTTCGGCGAAAACTATGTGGCTGTTTACAAACGTAAAGGCGAAGACAAGAATGTGGTGAAAGTAGTGAAACCGCCTATCACACCGGTAGAGACTAACCGTGACGCCCAATCTCCTTTCGTAAAGAATGTAATTGCAATGCCGGTTGACCCTGTTCAGCCAGTATGGCTCGACTATGATAAAGACTTTAAAAAAGGAAGCCTTGGCCCTGCCGAAATTTTTTATGTGCATAATGAGGAGAATGGCCTTTTTCGCATGTCTTACCGTTATAAGACAGGCACCTGGACCGATAAAAAACTTGCAGTAGCCGCACAGTACCTCCAGTTCCTCGGCACCGATAGTATGACCGCTGAAAATATTTCAAAGGAATTCTACAAACTCGCATGTAGCTTCAGTATGAGGGCTGAAAATGAGTTTACCACTATCACCCTCGAAGGATTGCAGGAAAATTTTGGCAAAGCCGTTGCCTTGCTGGAAGATGTATTAACAAACTGCAAGCCCGATGATGAAGCGCTCACCGCACTCAAGGCACGCATTAATAAAAGCAGGGCAGACGCCAAGAACAACAAAGCAACTATTATGAACGGCCTTATCAGTTATGCGAGATATGGCGCCGACAACCCATTCAATAATGTACTCAGCAGCAATGAACTGAATAGTATCACCAGTGGGGAACTTGTTTCGCTCATTCACCACCTCCAGGTATTTAGCCACAGGATATTGTATTACGGCCCCGAAACTTTGACAGGGCTTACCGCTTCCCTGAAAACCGTGCATAGAATACCTGATATGTTCATGCCTGCGCCGGCAGCCAAGATATTTACATTCACTACCCAAACCAGTAACCAGGTATTATTTGCCGATTATGATATGGTGCAAAGTGAGATCCGCTGGGTTAGGAATATACCCGGCTATGACCCTGCAAAGCAGCCTGCCATTAATATGTTCAATAATTACTTTGGCGGCGGCATGGGTTCGCTGGTGTTCCAGACCATACGCGAAAGCAAGGCGCTTGCATACTCTACTTATTCTTATGTGGGCACTCCGGAAAAGAAGGAAGACCCATACAGCATCCAGGCATATGTGGGTTGCCAGGCTGATAAATTCGCTGAATCTGTTAAGGCAATGAACGAACTGCTCAATGATCTGCCTTCGGTGGAAAACAATATGCTGGCCGCCCGTTCGGAGTTAAAGAAGGATATAGAAACCGAGCGCATTACCGAAGATGGCATTATCAACAATTACCTTGTTGCTGAGCGGAGGGGATTGCACGAAGATATCCGCAAACGGATTTACGAAAATGCTGACAAACTCACATACAACGACCTGAAAAAATTTCATACCGATAATATGGCCAATAAGCCATTCACCTATTGCATAGTAGCCTCCGAGAAAAAACTCGTTGCAGATGATGTGCAGAAATGCGGCCCGGTAAAGAAGCTAACCCTTACGGAGATTTTCGGGTATTGATACTATAATTGCTTTTGATAAAGTTTAAGCAGCCTCAATCCGGGGCTGCTTTGCTTTATAATACTATGATTGCTGTATCATCGTCCGGATTGGGAAGCTTTAGTCAAATTATTGATCAAATAGAGTTTACTATTTGCTGATAATTCCTTGCACACTGATATCATTAAGTTTAAGGGAATCTCGGTAATATTAATTTTACATCGGTAAATTTCAAAGGCAGGAAAAGCCCTGAAAGGGCGAAATATCATAGCCGGGGGTGAAGCCCCCGGTACAATAAAACACATAAACACAAGCCCATAAAGGGCGAAATAATTATTTAATATTTCGAACTTTTTTGTGTGGATTTGATTGTGATAATTGAATTTAGTCTATTCTGATATCGGCAATGTATTTGTTTGATTACAATCTTTATTTCTAAAAAAGTATTAACTTTCTAAAAATCCATCACTATGCGTATTCATTTAATATTTCTGTTGGTGATAAACTCTTTTTGTTGCAGTGCGCAAACACTTTTTAAATCAATTTACGACCCCACAGGAGGATTTCTTTATTATGCTTTTGTAATACAAAACCGCGACAGTACTTACAATGTTTTTACAAAGAACTATGGGTTAATATCTATGCAAATGGATAACTCAGGCAATATTCTTTGGACAAAAAGTATAGACGCAACAGGAATCAAGCTTGATAAAGACCTGGGAATAGATAAAATATCTGATTCTACATTTATTATAGTTAGTTCATGTTATTACACTGAATATGGGTATGATATCTATTTAGCTAAGGTTAACAAAGCTGGTCAGGCCATATGGATAAAGTCAATTGGGAATTCACATACTACCGAATATGGTCACAACGTAAAATGTACAGAAGATGGAGGTTTTATTATTGCTGGAGAAAAATGGATCGGGAGTGTTGATCCGGCAATGGTATTCATAGTAAAAACGGACAGTAACGGAAATATGCGGTGGTCTAAGGCGTTCGACAGGGAAAGAATGGATGCTGCCTATGATGTCGTAGAGACTGAGGACGGCTTCATAACTGCAGGTTCAACAAATAGCCTTACATATAATGGATCGCTTGGGTTATTAATAAAAACGGATAAAGCTGGAAATACAATCTGGATCAAGGGATACGGAACACCCTTAAGTGTTGTGAAATCCATAATAAAAGATGGCAATTTTTTTCTTTTAGCTGGTGGAAGTGTGGATAACCCGACCTTAGGCAGTATTCCAATTGGCGATGCGGTGTTATTAAAAACTGACTCGGTTGGAAATCCTGTATGGACGAAGCAATACCACTTTGATGATAAGGCAAATGCAATAAACATTATCAAAACAATTGATGGTGGCTATCTTTTACTTGGAATGTTAGGGCATCTATCTTCTCTCAGCGAAAATCGCTGTTTTTTTATTAAAACAGATAGTTTAGGAAATATGCAATGGTGTAAAAAATATGGAGGACAGGCTCAGGGATATTGGGGAAAAAGTTTACTGCAAAATCCTAATGGCGATTTAATATCTTTGGTAGAATATTATACCACTACGGATGTTTTAATGTTATTTAAAACAGATAGCTTGGGAAATGCGTCCGGTGTTTGTGAAGAGTCAACCAATCCGACTGTATATTCGCCAACAATTTTGGATTCTAACCTGGTTTTCGCGGAAACATTCTATTATGATACTGCTATTGCTGTGCCTTTTTCTATTTCCCGGGATTCTTTAGTGGCCGTTGATTCATGCAATATACGACCATTGAGCATTCAAGATATATCCAATTTTTTCATCAATATATATCCCAACCCCTCAACGGGGGTAATTAATATTGAATCGGCATTAAGTAGCTATGAAATAGAAATTACTAATACTTTTGGCGCTAAAGTTTTTTTTAAAAAAGTGAATACAAATAAAGCAATTATTGACCTGACGCAATATGGAAGGGGCTTTTACGCATGTTCCATAAAAACACATGATAAGGTGGTTAAGACACAAGGATTTATTTTGCGATAGCGACATCCCCCCATGCATGAATACAGGACTTAATAAAACAAAAAAGCCAAACATTTCCTATCAAAGTTCTGCCTGAGAAAGGGACCGAAGAGGAGCATCCGGGAGTAATAAAAGAACTCCATCCCAGGAGGCATTCAGTAATAATAACCTGAGATTCGCTACCGCCTCCCAAAACCCACTGGTCGTAAGCGTCCCGCTTCGTCCAAAAATGCAGAAGCGTCCCGCTTCCGAAAACAAATATGACAATAGAAACTTCATCAAATTAACATGCGATAAATTTTAATGTATATGAAAATATCGGCATATCATAGGGTGTTTTCGGACTTGGTAGCCGCCAACCATACTAATAACATATACCTCACTATCAATCAACCATTTGAATCGAAAATAATTTCTATCATATACGCATAGCTGTATATCATAGCGCGAAAAGCGTATTATCATAAAACTTCAATTTGCAAAAACCAAAAATTCATTTCACCTTTGTCATCCGCCATAGCCTTTTCTCACCAGCCATCGCAATTGTGAAGGCAGGTCGGTGGATGTGGTTAAGAAACCCAAAACCTGTCATTCTTTCACTTCATAAACAATTGAGCCATTCAGCCATTCCGCTATTGAGCCATTCCTGTCACATGACCTTCAAATTAAAAAATAACATCCTCCCCTGCCCGGATGAAGAACTCCTTGATGACCTCAGGAACAGCAGCAAAAAATTACAGAAAGATACCATCTCCTACGATCAGAAACGGCATGTTGGCATATACCACCCGCTGCTGATAGCCCGTCGTTTCGGCTCGTGGAATAAAGCCCTCGAAAAAGCAGGGCTGAGAATAACCCAATACCGCCACACGCCACATGCCCTTCTATTTGATAATATCCGTAACCTCTGGCTCACATTGGGCAGGCAGCCTGTTTTAAGTGATCTGCGCACTTCCAGTTCCCGTTTTGGCAGGCGGGCATACAAAAGCGCATTTGGTTCATGGAAGATAGCGCTGCGGAAATTCGTCGAATACGCCCAAACTGCTTATAAAGAAAATGGTACAACCAAAACTACAAAGCCTGAAATACGGCTGCCTGCCGCCCCGGGTGGCCGCATTAACTGGCGTCTCCGTCATCTCATTATGAAACGTGATAGTTTCCGGTGCCGGGCATGTGGCGCATCCCCCGCTTCAGATCCCGCAATAACCTTGCATATAGACCACATCATTCCGTTAAGTAAAGGAGGCACATCAGATCCCAGAAACCTTCAGACACTCTGTTCCATTTGCAACATCGGAAAAAGTGATCTGTAATATAAAATAGGAAAGGCAATCTCTCGCCATTTCTACCATCATGCCCAGCCAGCACAACAAGATACAAACATTAAAAATACACCCCAGGAAAAGTTACCCCAGCCACATCAATGCCGACTCCCGTCGTCCCGTAATAGCTTTTTCCCAAATAACAGAGTGTAATTGTTTCGGGGAAGCGCTCATTCGACCTCCTTCGGAGAGGCTGGGAGAGGTCTCTCGGGCAGGACAGATAATGAGGGAAAAGCTGAAAAAAAGAGATGATTTTATTTGACTGAAAATTTACCTTGTCGAACTGACGGCCAGACCCTGTTACGCATGTGAGTAATTATTTAAAACTGCTTAACCACATTTTCACATTTCTAATTGAGCCATTAAGCCATTACGCAATAGAGCAATTACTCTAATTTCTTCGGTTTCCACCCCAAATCAGTGAATTTCCGTTTGCGGAGCAAAAAGTAATCCCATACTATACTGCGGGAGTAGATGCCTTCTTCATTTCTGCGGATATGCAGTTTTTTATTTTCGCGCCTGCGTTTCCACCATTTCCCGAATTCACGGTAAACATGGAAATGCGCCTTGAGAATGATAAAGGTTTCTTTGAATTTACCGGTAAACAAAAGCCGCAAGCCGGCCACGCCATCCAAAATGAGCCGGAAAGGAAATAACCATAAAAGTTTGGTTCCCTTTTCATTCTTTATCAGTAATATAATATTGTTGCGGAAATTGTAATAGAGCTTTTGAGGGCTGCCATAACTGATAACACTGCCGCCTACATGATACACTAACGACTGCGCTACATAACCAATCCGGTAGCCTGCATTCTTCAGCCGCCAGCACAGGTCCACTTCTTCCATATGCGCATAAAAATCGGTATCAAGACCGCCTACCTTATGATAGAGGTCCGCGCGCACCATAAAGCACCCGCCCGATGCCCAGAAGACTTCTATATTATCATCATATTGTCCAAGGTCTTTTTCTATATCGAAGAAAATACGCCCCCGGCAAAACAGATACCCGAACGTATCCATAAAACCGCCGCCGGCGCCCGCATATTCAAAGCATTCCCGGTTGCGCCAGTAGCGAATTTTGGGTTGGCAGGCCGCCAGCATTTCATTATGCTCCATAGCGGCATGTAATGGCGGGAACCATTCTTCCGTTACTTCAAAGTCAGAGCTGAGTAAGATGTAGTATTTCGCCTTTATCTGCTTTAAAGCTTCGTAATAACCATTTGCGAATCCATGATTCACATCAATCCGCAGGGTTTTTACCGAAGGGAAGTTTTCCTGCACATATTGCAGTGTATTATCAGTAGATGCATTATCAGCAACGATGACCTCGTAGCCTGTCTGTGCTTCTTCAATAATCTTTGGCAAAAATAAATCATGCCACTTAGTGCCATTGTAGCTCAATATTACAACGGCTGTATCCTTATGGCATACGATCATAGCGGATCAGGTGCTAAGATTATTTATAGGTTGGTTCGTAAAGGGTATTACCCGGCACAGTAGTATTATCCGGCTTTTGGTATTTGTGCTCATACAGGTTGTAGCAACCCGCCCAGGCGAAAATAAAAAAGCCGAAAAAACTTAATAAGAATAAAAAACGGGATTTTGAAGGCTTGTTCAGCTCAATATCATTGGGGTTATCCAGTTCGGTTTCGTTATTGTTATGTTGGCTATCCATGAATTTATTAAAATTTCGTGGGCAAAAATAAGGTAATTATTTCAAAATCATAATATTTTTACCCTTTCTTCGTTAACGGAAGTAAGCGCCATGCGTCAATATTTAAATTGGAAAACATATCTTGCGGTTATAGCGCTCTTAATAGTGAGCGCTTCTCTATACTATACAGGCCAGCTTGCCGGTAAACTGGCTATTGAAGAAAGGAAAAAAGTAGAAGAACTGGCCCATGCCCTCAAAACCTTTGTCACCTCTAATAATAGCCAGGAAACTACCTTTGCAAGTAATATTATTGAACGAAACACTACCATACCACTTATTATTACCGATGAAAAGGGCGGGATTATTGACAGCAAGAATATAGATACGACGCATACCATCAATAATGGAAATGTTGTAGAAGAAAAATTAAAAGAGTTCAAAAAAATACATACGCCAATTCCCGTTGACTATGGAACAGGAAAGAATTTTGTTTATTATGGTGAATCATACCTGCTGACACAGTTGCGGTATTTTCCTTATGTGCAGTTGGCGATTATTGTCTTGTTCCTCGTTGTAGTATTAATAGCTTTAAGCGCAGCCCACCGCAGCCTGCAAAACCAGGTATGGGTAGGGTTGTCTAAAGAGACGGCTCACCAGCTTGGCACACCATTAAGCTCTATAGAAGCCTGGCTGGAAATACTCAGAGAGAACGACGGAAATAATGAAGCGGTCATAGAAATGCAAAAAGACCTTGACAGGCTGAAACTCGTTGCAGACCGCTTCGGTAAGGTAGGCAGCGCCCCGCAACTGGAAGAAGAGAACCTCGTAACCCGCCTGGAAGGAATTGTAGAGTATATGCAGAAAAGAGCGCCAAAAAAAGTAATCATCGCCTTGCATAAAAAAGAGGCGGAAATTCCTGTGAATATCAGCGGCCCCCTTTTCGACTGGGTAATGGAAAACCTGATACGCAACGCCCTCGACGCTATGGCTGGCCAGGGACGGATAGACATTAATGTCTCCAATCACCCGCAGCAGGTATGGGTTGACGTGCATGACAATGGCAAAGGCATACCCGGCCACCAGGTGAAAAATGTATTTACCCCCGGCTTTACAACCAAAAAGAGAGGCTGGGGGCTTGGTTTGTCACTTTCCAGGAGGATTATAGAGAAATATCATCACGGCTCCATATTCGTAAAACAATCGGAGGTTGGCAAGGGGACAACATTCCGTATCATTCTCAGGAGATAATATTTTTATGCTATGAAAACCTATAAAATAAGAACGCATAATCCTTACTATTTGAGTTTTGCGTATCTTATCGCCGTAGTTGTTCCAATATTTACTATTATTTCTTTGGTTCCTCATGGTATCTCTATCAAGGATTATTTAATCAGCAACGGCTATATGCGTTTCGCTACCTCGTTGCCGTATTGGTTTATTATATATTTTTTTGCATTTGGCACATTTTGTAATTATTTTATATGTACTTTCATAGAAGTAAAGGTTTCAGATGAAGGAGTTAGCACGGTTTGGTTTTCAAAAAGCACAATTTGGTTTTCAAAAAACTGGTTCTTTGCCCATAAAGTTGAAAAAACTATCAAATGGGACGAGATTGAAAAATTTGATTATTTCGGTTGGGGAAGCATAGGAATAGGGATTACGACTAAAACTAAAGAAAATTTCATGTTTCGCAGTATTTATTTCATTACTATACAAAGAGACTTCAAAGAATTTATCAAAGACTTTGAAGCACGATACCAAGAGAATAAGAATAAGCGACCTTAGATAAAAGGAAAGTTCCAGCCTGGTTTCAAAACAGCATAAAGGTTATTTTTAAAAATGGGGGGAAGTCCCTTTAGGGATTTAGGGTTTTTCTTTTATCTTTGCATCCCCTCAAATGCGGCGGTGGCGAAACTGGTAGACGCACTACTTTGAGGTGGTAGCGCCTGTAAAGGGCATGGGAGTTCGAATCTCCTCTGCCGCACAAGGTAAGAGCGAAGTACGAAGAGCGTGAGAGCGCTGGCCGGGCTTCGCTCTTTTTTATTTCAGGAATGTTTGATTCGATCGTTTATTCGATAGCATCGCGTAAATTTGAAATATCACTAAAAGTATTTCGAGCAGAATTAGAAAATGAAACTCTTCAATCATATAATTTTATTCATTTGGTTTTTATTTTTCAGTTGTAACCAGCTGGCAATAAAGCAAATTCCACTTTTGACAGTAACTCGTTATTGAAAATTGATGACAAAGAACAAATAGTGAACTTAGTAAAACAAGTTTACAAGTGGCAGTCGTCGGACAGTTCAAAAAATGACCAGGTACATATAAAGGATGATAAAGACAGCATGTATGTTGGAATTGACCTTGGCAAACATAAAATAAGGCTTGATGAACTACGGAGCAGCAATTTTTTTTCAGATGAGTTTGTAAACAATTACGATAAAATTGTCCGGACAATTGATCGGAAGCTGAAAAGTAAAGAATTTGAGTGGGCCATTGGTGATCTGCCACCGTTCTTCG
This sequence comes from uncultured Bacteroidota bacterium, assembly GCA_903887005.1. Classification (GTDB taxonomy): domain Bacteria; phylum Bacteroidota; class Bacteroidia; order Chitinophagales; family Chitinophagaceae; genus Nemorincola. The sequence continues at coordinate 14,707 of CAISOH010000148.1, forward strand.
GCAATGATACGGATCCCTGGTGCAACTGCCAGGACCATCCTGACGACAGTTCCTGGTGGACAAAATAAAGTTTAAATTCATTAGTCTGGACAATAATAATGCTACTTTAATCTGGACTTGGGCAAAGCCCGAATGGAGCAAAGATTTTACATATAACATAAGAGTAGTAAAGGCGAATGGAACCTGGAAAATAGCGTATTTACAGGGGTATGACTTTGATGAGTATATTGGAAAAATTTAATGGCAGATGCAGATCGTTAAGTGGTAAATCTGAACTGCAAAGAACTATTCGCCGCATTATGAAATAGCTGAGCAAGTCACTTCTGTTTTAAGAAAATCCTCTATTCAAAATCTTTAATGCTCAACTGGCTTTGGCGTAATATGGAACGTAAAGTTCCATGAGGAATTTCTTTTCTGTCGGCAGGTACAATTACGTTTAATACAGGATTACCTTGTTTCCTGACTTTAATATGACTTCCCTTTTGGGATATGAAAATGAATCCATGTGCAGAAAGAATTTTAAGAACATGGAATGACGAATACAGTTTAGGCATACTTTACGGAAATACGAACAATTTCAGGATTTTCTATCTTTTGAATAGCTTCATGTTTGTCGTCCTCAAAATATAAGTTTAGCGCTTCATCAAGATTTTTTAATGCTTCTTCTTTTGATTCGCCAAAACTGGAAATATCTATATTAAGGCACTGGGCAACATAGTATTTGCCCTCTTTCCAAACCACATTTTGTAATATACTCTGCTTCATAAAGCTGCAATTAATATTACTACAAAGATAGCATTATTAATAAAAAATAATCTCTGAATTTATTTCGTTCAACGTTTGTTTTGTCCCATTTCCTGGAATTATCGCTGTGCAAAATGTTTAAAGAAAAACTTCTTTAAAATTTCTGCACTTACGAGGTACAAAAGCACTATCAGCAACATCGCAAAATAAAACATTGGAGGAACGGTAACAAAGCCCATTGCCGAAGCAAAGGGTAAAACAGGCAGTAAGAGTACAAAGCCTACAATCAGCAGCGTAGCGATCAACAAATACTTACCGGGGCGGCTTTTATAAAATGTATTCCGGGTGCGGACTACCAATACTATTAATGTAGCGGATACGACTGATTCGAGAAACCAGCCTGTTTGAAATTCATGTTCCCCGGCCCTTAAAAAATGTATTAAAACCCAGAAAGTGAGATAATCAAACACGGAGCTGAGCAAGCCAAAAAAGATCATAAACTTCTTTATAAAACCGATATCCCACTGGCGGGGGCGTATGCCGTCTTCTAAATCAATGTTATCTGTGGCTATGGCCATGGAAGGGAAGTCGGTGAGCAGATTGGTTAATAATATCTGCTTGGGCAATAAGGGCAAAAATGGCAACAGCAAGGATGCTCCAGCCATACTGAACATATTTCCGAAATTGGCGCTGGTAGCCATAAAAATATATTTAATGGTATTGGTAAACACCCTGCGGCCTTCCTTAACCCCATTTATTAAAACAGACAAGTCCCGGTCGAGTAAAACAAGGTCGGCCGCTTCCTTGGCAACATCAACGGCGGTATTTACCGAAATGCCCACATCAGCGGCTTTCAATGCATTGGCGTCATTAATTCCATCGCCCATGTAGCCCGTTACCATTCCCGACTTTTTTAATGCCAAAATGATCCTTTCTTTTTGATTGGGCTCAATTTCCGCGAATATCTGTATCTTTTTTACACTGTTGAAAAGCGCGTCATCACTCATGGACTGAATTTCATGGCCGCTTAAAACAACCGGGTTTTCGAGGCCGATCAATTGCCCTATATGTTTTGCAACGAGTGCATTATCCCCTGTGATTACTTTTAAGGATATGCCCAGGTCGTGCAGTTGCCGGATTATCTCCGCTGCATCGGCTTTTACAGGGTCGTAAAAGGTGAGGAAACCCATGAAAGTCAAACCTGTTTCATCGGACCTGGTAATAGTGGTAACTCCCGGCATTTCTTTAACAGCCACGCCAAGTGTACGATAGCCATTATCGCTGAACTGTGTATATTGCTGCTGGATGGAAGGCAGGAATTTGTCAATATTTTCAATAGCCCCATTCGCAGTTTTTACATTGGTGCATACCTCCAGAATATTTTTCAGCGCGCCTTTTACGATCAGTGTATTGCCATTGGGCAATGTGGAAAGAATAGATAATCGTTTGCGGATAAAATCATAAGGTATCTCATCTATCCGTTTCAACGCAGATACTTCTTTCGGAGCTTTTTGCAAGATAGATTCGTCTATCGGGTTTTTAAACCCTTGTTGTAAAGCTGAATTAGCACCCGCCAGAAACAAAACTTCCGGTGATGGCTGACCAGTAGCGTCAAGTGTAGCATAAAGTGTTACCACACCTTCCGTAAGTGTCCCGGTTTTATCAGAGCATAATACATTCATGCTTCCAAGGCTTTCTATAGCGCTGAGCCTTTTTACAATTACTTTTTGTTTTGCCATTTTCCGGGCGCCTTTTGCGAGGTTTACGCTGATGATGGCAGGCAGCAATTGCGGCGTCAAACCCACGGCAAGCGCCAATGCGAATAGGAAAGAATCAAGAACGGGTTTGTGCATAAGGGCATTAACAAAGAATATTACTACCAGCATGATGGTAGTAAGCTGCATCAGCAAATAACCTAAATGGCGTATTCCCTTTTCAAAATCTGTTTCCGGCTGCGCTAATTTAAGTTGGGCAGAAATATGCCCGAATTCTGTTTTCAATCCTGTTTTCACAGCAAGGGCAGTTGCTGTGCCGCTGATCACATTCGAACCCATGAACAGCATATTAGTCCTGGCGGCCAGCGGACTATCGGCAGGTATGATGCCTGTTTTTTTCTCAACGGGAAAGCTCTCTCCGGTAAATGCGGCCTCGTTGGTAAAAAGTTCATTGGCAGCAACTAAAATGCAATCAGCAGGTACTAAATCACCGGCGTTTAGCTGAATAATATCTCCGGGAACAATAAATTTCAAAGATATTTCCTGGAATTTCCCATCTCTTAAAACACTGGCTGTTAACTCTACCAGGGATAGCATTTTCTTCACGGCATCGCCTGCGCTTTTTTCCTGCCAGAAGCCAAGCAGGCTGCTGATACCTACAATAATGAAAATGATTATCGCGTCGGTAGGGTCACCAAGGAAAAATGATAAAATGGATGCGCCAAGCAGCAATAAGGTGATTGGGCTTTTAAATTGCTGTAAAAAAAGAGTGAAACTGCTATAGGTTGCTGATTGGGCGGTAAGATTAAACCCGTGAACCTGCAATCTTTTTTGAGCTTCATTACTTGTTAAACCTTCAGTTTTTGCCTGTAATGCCCGGAGATTATCTTCTGCAGACCTGTTCCAGTAAGCGTCAATATTATTTGTATTGTTATCCATGTATTAACGTTCGGCGGTTTAATTAATGACAATCAATAACCTGCATCATTATTTGCTTTTCATTACAACACTTATTTTATGTCACCCATTCAGGGTTTCACTTAATTTTTATTCAATTTTCTATAATAATATCATCCCTTCGGGATTCCCGTCAATCATCTATTTATTCTCCAGTTAAAATCTGCAATAAATTCATCGAACGTTATACTAAGGCTGAGTCCTTTCCTGGTATTTTTAAAAAATTGAAAAATAGCTAATAGTAAGCAAAGAAAAATGAATTTTATTCAAATACAACATACAAAAGGTATGCCCTCCTGTTTAATTATATCCATTTCGGGTAGCGCCAACAGACGGGATGGATGGTTATACCGTTTTTTTTAGCTGCCGATAATTAGTACATTCGCCTTGGTTTTTATTATAAACGTATTAAAAACGTCAGGACTTATTTATGAAAAAGACAGCATTATTATTAGCAGCGCTATTGGTTGGTATCGCCGGGTTTTGCCAGGCTGATATGAACATAAAGATGATTTTCGTGAAAGGTGCAAGCTTTTTTATGGGCAGCGACGACCCTCATTTTCATGATGCGGAATACGATAACGAACGGCCGTTGCACCGGGTAAGCATCGGAAGTTATTACATAGCGAAATATGAAGTGACAAACGGAATGTGGAAAAGAATTATGGGTATTTACCCCCCTGCTTATAACGGAGTTGACTATGATAATAAATATTGCGATGATTGCCCCGTTGTGAAGGTGAGCTGGGATGACGCCCACGATTTTATCAGGAGACTGAATGAAAAATATCCTACCAAACATTATCGTCTGCCAACAGAAACCGAGTGGGAATATGCCGCCAGGGGCGGGAAATACACTAAGAATTATTTGTATGCCGGAAGCAATAAAATCAACGAGGTGTCATGGAACGGGCATGAGAAGGGATCAACACATCCGGTAGGACAAAAACAACCAAATGAACTGGAGATTTATGATATGTCGGGCAATGTGGCGGAATGGTGCGCTGACTGGTATGGCGAGGATTATTATTCAAAAACTATAGACGAAATAGACCCAAAAGGCCCCAAGACAGGCACAAAAAGGATAGTCCGGGGTGGTTCGTATTTCGATGATGATATTACCTGCCGCACGGTTTACCGCAGCAGGCTCCCGCCGGATACGCGCCAGTGGAATCTGGGATTTAGATTGGCAATGGATTATTGATAGCATAGTATAACAAATCAGATAGTTGGGCAACCGATTGATAGAAGTAAATTAATTAGTTCAAATCTTTGCGCAAACGTATGTTCGGAATTCAACATGTCATGGTTCGGCGCGGCTCACCATGACAAATTATCTATTTTACTATTTTTAGTAAGAGTTGCTAATTTATACCCTGTGAAGTAAGTGAGATCTGTATTATGATCATTGTTGCTTATTCATTTATAATATTCTATTGCTCTCCTGGTGCATGTTTCATATTCAAACGGGCCACCCGGATTTTCACAATTTGTATGCTTTATCCACTGTCCGCGGCTGTCCATTTCCACCTCGGTCATGTAACTCATTATATGTTTATTTCTGAAGTCATTTTCAATACTATAAACTGCATAATAACTTCCAAAATCATAATAACGGGAAGAATGTTTTGAAAGCAATTTTCCATTTAATTCATATTCTTTGCGCTCAATTTCCCTGCCACTTTTATCATATTTATAAGTGAACCTTACATTCCGGTTAATATCTTTACTAATGTATTCAAGAAGATTTCCCCCGGAGTCATATTTTTTTATTGCCGCTTCATCAATGACTCCTTTCTTGTCATAAAAATTCTTTTCTGCAGTGTACCCGCTATTAAAATATTTATAAATGGTCTTGCTCCAGATTTTTCCATCTTTATTATACCAGCATTCTTCGGCAGGCTTTCCATTTTTGTTGTACCTGTAAATTATTTTCTTGTCTATAATACCATTTCCTGAAAGGATGACACGTTCTTTAAGTGTGTCATCACTATATTTATGGAAATCACTTTGATACCAGGTGCCTTTTTCATCAAAACATTGAGATTTTATAATACGGCCATTGCTGTCATTTAAATAGCTACATTTTCTTCCGCCTGAATCCTCTTTGTAATCATAATGCATTTCATATAACTCTATTACAGAACCTTTGTGATCATATTGATATTTGCCAATAAATTCAAATCCAATCCTGTAGCCGTAATATTTATAACGTTCGGTCAGATTGCCATTCGTATCATAATAATTGGTGAACTTTTTAAGAAATGAATCCTGTGTTGTTTTATAGGAATAAACAGGCACATCATACTCAGTTACTGATTTGACTTTTCCCATTAATCCCGATTTATACTTGTTGAAATCAGTAAAGAACTGAGGATAGCAATTTATTGAAAAAGCTATTTGACAGATTACAAGTAGTATCAATTTCCGCATTTTCTGAAAATATACAGCCAATTGGTTTTATATCAATACTCATTTCAAATTAGTCTAAACTCATTTACCAATAAGCCCCAGCCCTGAAGGGAGATGTTATCTATGACCCTCATTTTTTGGACTAATTTATACTTCACACCGGATATAAATGTGCAAAATAGGTTTCTCGCAAAGGCGCAAAGCCGCCAAGACTAATGAATTGATAATAAGTAAATTATAAAATCAAGGCCGCAAAGTCTTGCATATTAAA
>CAISOH010000149.1 GCA_903887005.1 uncultured Bacteroidota bacterium
ACCTCAGCAAGTGTCATAATAACCATCAAAATATAGAAATGGCTAATAACTGATATTTATCATCGATCTCGGGTTATATTAACAGTTCGGCGTTATTGATGTGGCAATCAATAAGTTAACTATATTTAGCGTGGTGTTCCACACCGAAAAGGTGTTGGACACCCCCAAGACCTCAACAAATACCATTATTAGCATCAAAATATAAAAGGCCTGGCTAATAAACGCTGATATTTATCGAACTCACGTTATATTAATAAATATTTATCCGTGGCACTAACTTTTAGGGTAGTTTATTCGTCAAACTAAAAGATAGAAGGTATGGAAATATTTACAACGGAAACTGATATTCATTACGCAAGTGCCAAAGTGGAAGAAACCCCTCATGTAGTTAAAAAAGGGGTTATTTATGTTGTTAATTCCAATGACGAAAACAACCTCGCAGTTTTCTCCTGCCCATGCGGATGCGGAGATACCATTCAATTAAATTTATCGAAAGAACATAGACCATCCTGGACAATTCAGTATCATCATCCCAAAATTGTATCAATTTATCCATCCATTGAAAAGACTACAGGTTGCCAGTCGAATTTTAGTGTCTGGATGGGGAAAGTGACCTGGAATCAGATCTGAGAATATACTTCTCACTGGGATAAAACAGTGCAATAAATATCTCGCGCAAAGGCGCAAAGACGCAAAATATAATCATTTGATTGTTAATAAATTATATAAAGTCAAGACCGCAAAGCCCTCAATTAATATATGCACTAATCTACCCCGATTACAGTATAAATCATGTTCCTGCAAGGTTGCCCTCGTGATCAGGGAACAAAGCTTACACACTTTTCGGGGTACTCTGTAGCATGGCGAAGGACCAGGTTTCGGATATAGTCGTTATCCTGCAACGGTTCCATTCTTTTAAGAAGGGTTTCAATGTTTTTTAACTGTTGCTGTTTATCGTTTAAGTAACCCATGCCGTACAGATTGCCGTCCATAACGAGGATGCAGCTATGTTCGTTATCGTCAATGCCTTTGTCTATGAGGGCAAAGGTAGGCAGTTGCTTACGCATCCAGTTTATAGCCTCGTCCACTTTCTTATTATATACCTGGGGTGCTGGGTGATCAGAGCAACCGCAATCGGGATTTGCGGAAAGATTACAAAGCCTTGTGCATAGCCCGAATCCGTTGATTAGTTCCCGCAGCCTCAGATGGCCTTCAGTAATGGTGTTGAAAGTATAAATAGGCTTAAAGCTGCGCCTTATTTTTTCTACCGCGAAGCGTTTATATCCCTGCATGTCCTCATAAGAATACAGCCCATATTCCGGCAGGTAGCCGCGCTGGCTGCGGTTGTGTACCGGCCAGAGCCTGCGTATCTCTGCACTTTCCAGTATATGCGCCATCAGTTCGGTAGCGCACTCTTTATAACTGATACGGTGTGTTTCCCTTAAAAAATCCTGCTTCTGCCTTGTTGTCTTATTGTTGGAGAAATGGCTTCTTACCCGTTTACGGATGTTCTTTGCCTTGCCTATATAAATAGTTTTCCCGGCAGCATTGTAGAAATAATATACGCCTGATGAAGAGGGAAGACTTTCTAATTCCTCCACAGGCAAGTGCGGCGGCAGATATTGCTCACTGTTCCTTCCTTTCAACATGCCGCTTACAACTCCATTCACATCCTTTTCAAGAATGATTGCAAGGAGGTCTGCGGTGGCAAGGGCGTCGCCGCCGGCACGATGGTGCTGGCCATGGTTTATGTTTAACTGATGTGTTAGTTTGGTGAGACTGTAGCCGGTAAGCCCTGGCAAAACCTTCCTCGCAAGCCGTACTGTACATAGCTTTTTTGTATCCAGTTCATAACCATGGTTTTTCAAATGATGCTTTACAAAAGAGTAGTCGAAATTAACATTATGCGCTACGAATATCTTGTCCTGCAGGAGTTCAAAAACCTGCCCTGCAATCTCTTCAAAAGACGGGGCTTTGGCGACCATATTGTTATCAATTCCGGTTAGCCGTTGTATGAAATAAGGGATAGGCGTATGCGGATTAACGAGGCTTTCGTAGAAATGAAGCACCTTAACACCATCGTGTATAACGATAGCTATTTCAGTTATGCCATTGCCTGCGGCAAAACTTCCGGTTGTTTCAATATCTACAATTGCATAAAGCATCAATTCCGCGTTGGAAAATAAAGGTAGTTAATTTAAAAATGCCAAGCCATATGAGAATTCGACTCCTGGTGTTAAAATTATGAAAATACATTATGCATTTGTGTGTTTATTCCAAAAAAGAAAGCCCATGACCGAAAGGCATGGGCTTAAAAGCATATAAACACACATAAATCAGTTAACCAATCCACTAATCTGGCTATTGTAGCCAAATGTTGCTGAAAGGTTATCTAATACAGGGGAACATTCTATTGTACCATTGGTACTAACGGTCCATTTCAGAGAACCGGTCATTGTATCAACAGCATATAGGTTTTTATCGTAGCTGCCAACAAATATGCTTGAACCATAAGCAACCGGGCTGGATTTTATAAGGCCATTAGTTGCAAATGTCCATTTCACGCCGCCATTTATCATATTTATTGCATACAGGTTATAATCATTACTTCCTATATAGATAACTTCGTTACGGGCAAGGGGTGATGAAAATATCTGGCTATTGGTACGTGTTTTCCAATAGACTCCCGGAATAAAAGTAGGAGAAACAGGGTCGTGTGGTTCTATGAAAGTATCAAGGCAATACACATAATAATCAGTACTTCCAAAGATACAATATCCACCATAAGCGGCAGGAGAGCTGTAAATATTACCCTTTGTTTTGAATTTCCAGCGTAACCGGCCATAGTATGAAGAGTCAGGGCCCAATGGATCTGTAGGGTAAGGCTTTGTGTAAATACAGTACATGCTGCTATCGCTGATACTACCAACATAAAGATATGGATCGCCAATGGAAATGGAAGAAACAAATTTTCCGGTAGGTATTGTACCATCATTTGGATAATGCCAGGTTGGAAGTCCTGTGATGGCATCCGGTCCATTTATTTTGTCAATAGCATACACATGTCCTCCGGTATTTGCTGTATAAACCTGGGCATTTGGATATTGACCGTTATTGTAAACAGTAGGAGAGGATTCGATAGGGAATCCTGTATTAAACTGCCATTTCAGATTGCCGGTAGTATCCATTGCGTATATATTGCCATTAAGACAGGCAAGATAAATCCAGCCTCCGTCAACAACAGGTGTAGCCACAGACCTGTAAGAATCACCATTAGGATTTACTATAGTTTGTACTATTACTCCTGTTCTGGCATCAATCTTATACAAAGTATCTGAATTAACGGCAGCCATATAGACCCTTCCATTATAGTAAACCGGTGAGGGCGTATAATCTGTATTGTTATAGTGGGGTAAATAAGAAAAACTAAGTTGCCAATGCATTTGTTTGTTTGTTACATCAAACGCATACAATATCTGGTTATCGCTGCTGATAATTACAGAAGGATAGTAATTTGTGGGTAAAGGGGTGTCGGTGCTTAACTTTTTGCTACAAGAAGCAAAAAGTAATGTTGCTGCTGATAGCGTTAGTAAAATAGTTCTCCAATTTTGTGCCATAGCCTGAAAATAATTTTTCTGAACTTGCAAGATAGTATTTTTTAAAAACTTTCTAAAACTTAAATTTGTTTGCCTTCAACCTGTTTTCATGAATATAGTAATAAATGCCCGGATAATTGCTTAAAGTTAATAGGGAACACATGCTTTCACTAATGTGTTCAATAATAATTCCTTAGTAATGGACATTTCATAAATGCTGTTTAATTACCCGCTAAAGAGTAATGACGAAAGCACGGTAACATTTTTTTGCTCAAAGATTAAAAAAGCGCCAATGGAGTCCAGGCAAAGAATATGGTAAGAACCAATACTGTCAAACCGAGTACAAAGCCAGCTATGGCAATCCCGGTATCCCTGTTCCTTCTGTTCAGACCCATAAAGCCAAACAACACAGCACCTATTGCAAAAAGAGGATTGAAGAATCCAAGGACACCCAATAACAAGGAAAATTTACCAAACCATCCTCTGTAGGCCATTCCTCTGAATTCAGGGGATACTAATTCCTTTAAACTTTTACTCCCGCTGATGCTTTCCGCTTTTTTTGTTTCAACAGTGGCGATTTGAGAGATATCCGATACCGGATTTGCCACTGAAGCAACCGTAGAATTTTTCTTTACAAAAAATGCAGCTTTTGCAGGTTGTATTGCGAGGCTAAGGACACCAATGAAAAGGATGTATAATAGTATATGCTTCATATAAATTGTTTATGGCTCAAATATAATAAGGAACGATGAAAAAATAAAGTCCACCATATGGTGTCAGTAGTTTCTGAAATAATATGGCAGGATTTTTGTAATTTAACAATGATAAAACTCAATTATTTTATAGCTTTATAAAAAGTTTCACCATGGATACACAGGCGATTTCACCAACGATACAGGGCGGCGGTTTTTTGATACAACCTTCCGATCCCCAACAGACCTTTACACCCGAGGATTTTAATGAAGAACAGCATATGATCATTGAAATGTGCAATGAATTTCTCGAAAAAGATGTGCTGCCATTTCTGAATGAGATAGACGAAAAAAAAGAAGGATTAATGCCTTCGCTGCTGGATAAAGCGGGTGCGCTTGGTTTGCTTGGCGCGGCCTTCCCGGAGCAGTATGGTGGATTGGGTAAGGATTTTGTTACAGCTACATTGGTCAATGAGTGCCTGGGCAGCGGCCATTCTTTCGCGGTGGCTATGGCGGCGCATAATGGTATCGGCTCCCTGCCTATACTGTATTTTGGTACGGATGCGCAAAAACAGAAGTTTATTCCCAAACTTGCATCAGGCGAGATGAAGGGGGCTTATGCACTCACAGAACCGGGTTCCGGGTCGGATGCGCTGGCAGCTAAAACTACAGCCACGCATACGGCGGATGGAAACAGCTATGCAATAAACGGCCAGAAGATATGGATAACCAATGCGGGCTTCGCGGATGTATTTACGGTATTTGCCAAAATAGACGGCACCCAGTTCAGCGCTTTTATTGTGGAGCGGAATACGCCGGGGCTCACCTTTGGAGAGGAAGAACATAAGATGGGTATCAAAGGTTCCAGTACACGGCAGTTGTTTTTTGAGAATTGTATCATTCCTAAAGAAAACCTGCTTGGAGAAGCAGGCAAAGGCCACATAATTGCTTTCAATATACTGAATATAGGCAGATTGAAATTATGCGCGGCGGCAATGGGCGGCGGCAAACTTGCTTTGAAAACTACCATTTTGTATGCTAAAACACGGGAGCAGTTTAAAACGCCTATAGCGAATTTTGGAGCTATAAAGCATAAGCTGGGTGAAATGGCTATCAGGGTATTTGCGGCTGATTCAGCTTTGTACCGCACAGCTGACTGGATAGACAGGAAGGAGCGCGAGTTGCGGGATTCGGGCCATCATGAAGATGCTTTGCTGGGAGCGGCAGAAGAATATGCCATAGAATGCGCTATGCTGAAAGTGCTGGGTTCTGAAGCGCTCAATTATGTTGTGGATGAGGGCGTTCAAATACATGGGGGCAATGGCTATTCAGACGAATACAATATTTCCCGTGCTTACCGCGACAGCCGTATCAACCGGATATTTGAAGGCACTAATGAAATCAACCGCCTGCTTATCATTGATATGTACCTGAAACGCGGCATGAAGGGCAGGATAAACATTATGGGCGCAGCCATGGCCATTCAGAAAGAATTGATGAGCGTGCCTGACTTTAGTACGGATGATGCCCCATTTGCAGCAGAGCAAAAGGTGATTGCAAACTTTAAGAAGGCAATACTGATGTGCGCAGGTGCGGCTGTTCAAAAGCTGATGATGAAAATAGAGGGCGAACAGGAAATACTTATGAACCTTGCCGACATGGCGATAGACACCTTCCAGGCGGAATGTATGCTGCTGCGCACTATGAAGATGAAGGCCGGTAACCATGACAATGCGGAGCTTGCGCTTGATATGACCCGCACATTTATCTATGATGCCTCCGACAGGATAAATCATGCAGGTAAAGCAGCTATCAATGCATTTGCCGAAGGAGATGAACAGCGCATGATGCTGATGGGCCTGAAACGGTTTACAAAATCAGATAATTTCAACACGAAAGATGCACGCCGGAGAATAGCTGCGAAATTGATTGAGGCGGAGAAGTTTTTCTTTTAGGTGTGTTCATAGGTGTCCCACACCCGGAAAAAGGTGTGGGACACCACGGCAAAAAAAAAGGAATTGATTGCTCAATTCCCAAACGCGTCTTTTATTTTATCAAAGAAGCTTTTATCGTCCCGTTCGTTTTTGGCGTCGGGGCCTGGTTTGAAGTTGTTGGAGTTTTTAAGTTTCTCCATCATATCTCTTTCCTCGTTACTGAGTGTTTGAGGTGACCAGATGTTTACTTCTATCAGTTCATCTCCTTTTTCATAAGACTGGAAAGCAGGAAAACCTTTGCCCTTCAGTCTGAATATTTTACCACTTTGGGTACCCGGTGGTATTTTTATTTTTGCTTTGCCATCAATAGTTGGTACTTCTGCCTGCATACCTAATACCGCTTCAGGGAATGAAATATGCAACTGGTAAACCACATCCAGTTCATGTCTGGAAAGGTGTTCGTGTTTTTCTTCTTCTACCAGCAGCAGCAAATCACCCGGAGGGCCGCCGCGCTCGCCTGCATTACCCCGGCCATTCATACTTAGTTGCATGCCATCCTGAACGCCGGCAGGGATGTCTAAGCTGAGTGTTTCTTCTCCATATATGCGGCCTTCGCCCTTGCAATTGCCGCATTTTTGAGTGATAGTGCTACCTTCGCCATTACAGGAAGGGCAGGTAGTTACTGTTTGCATCTGCCCAAGAAATGTATTGGTAACCCGGCGTACCTGGCCCGAACCACCACAACTACCACAGGTTTGAATAGCGGTTTTATCTTTAGCGCCGCTACCGTTACATTGCTGGCAGGTAATATGCTTTTTTACTTTTATTTTTTTATTTGCACCATTAGCAATTTCCAGGTAGTCCATCTTCAGCTTTATGCGCAGGTTTGCCCCCCGGGTTCCCTGCCTGCGGCCGCCGCCACCTTGCCCGCCAAACATACTGCCAAACATATCATTGCCGAAAATATCGCCAAAGTTCTGGAAGATATCTTCCATACGCATGCCGCCTGGGCCACCTTGTCCGCCAAAACCGCCACTGCCACCTAATCCTGCATGCCCGAAACGGTCGTATTGGGCGCGCTTATCAGGGGTGCTGAGGATATCATAAGCTTCTGCGGCTTCTTTGAATTTTTCCTCAGCTTCCTTGTTGCCCGGGTTTCTGTCGGGGTGGAACTGCATAGCTATTTTGCGGTAAGATTTTTTAATCTCGTCTGCAGGAGCGCCTTTAGCTACACCAAGCACCTCGTAATAATCTCGTTTTGCCATATTTTATGGAATTGGGAATTAGGAATTTGTAATTTGGATTGTTTAATATAAAAGGAGTGAAATTTAATCCCAATTCCTAATTACAAATTCCTGATTCCAATCAATTTATTAATTTTCACCAATTATTTCCCCACCACCACTTTTGCATGCCTGATGAGTTTGTCGTTCAGGTAATAGCCTGACTCTACTACATCAATTATTTTCCCTACCATATCTTCCGATGGTACAGGTATTTCTGTAATGGCTTCATGCAAGTCAGGGTTAAATTCCTGGTTGACAGCATCCATGACTTTTAAGCCTTTTTGCTGCATAATGGTACGCAATTTATTAAATACCAATGAAATACCTTCTTTGAGTAAATTTATATCGGTGGTACTTTCTAATTGCTTTGAAGCCCTGTCCACATCATCCAGAACTACTAATAAGGACTGGATGGTATCCTTTCCTGCTGTTTGTACCAATTCCAGGCGTTCTTTGGCAGTACGCCTTCTGAAATTGTCAAATTCAGCAACCATGCGAAGGTGTTTATCTTTAAGTTCTGCAACTTCAGCCCGTAATTTCTCTATTTCTTCATTATTTACTTCCACCAGCTGCCCTTCACCATTGTTATCATCAACATTTAATTCGTTTGACAAAACTTCATCCATTTCTTCATTTTGTGACAAGTTGTCGGCATTTTCAGCCCCAGAGTTTGTATTATCTTTCATAATCTTCTTTTTTTTAAAAAACATAGTATTTCTAATAGTGGCAATTATTTTGCCAATCCTGTTTTTTGGACAAATTGTCGCAGAATCGCAATCGATAATTATTAAATGTAAATGTAATGTTATTTGATTTTATATTTCAACATTGGAAAGATTTCATAACCAGTTTGTAGTTCAATGTTCGCTGTGCGATTTGAATAAGTGGTTATTCACCATAATGTTTTCATTGGCATCTTTTGAAATAATGAGCGCCTCTGCAGGACGCAGCATTATTTCGTCCAATATTTGGTAGCACTTTTTATTGTAATTAAATAACCTGCATTTCAATTGGCTGCAAGAGGCCGGGATGGTAAAAAAGACATTCGACCTGAACCAAAGGCCATAGTTATCTGTACTATGTTTTACAAAACCATTCATTTCCTTTATTTTATTACCTGACGAGTCCAATAATTGTATGTTATAGTATGGGCAATACGGATCATATTTACTCAACAGGAACCAACAGGAAAATTCATAAAGCTGGTTATCGTAACCGGGTTTTACCGGGATATTTGCAATTGTAGTTTCAACCTCCGGTATTTGGGGTATTGCCCCATTGCTGAACAACAATTGAGTTGCAGTGCCGGAATCAAAATGGTTAATATACCATGTGCCGGAACCTCTTATGCTACTATCATTGCCTGGTTTAATATATGGGGTTATGGCATTAATACTGTCTGCATTTTTTTTATCATTTGCCCTTAGCCTGGAAGGGTAACAAGCATATATATAACAACTCTGGAAATGGTCGATGTAATCAGATGCAGTCAATAAATATTTCTGGTCAATAGTAAGAGAGTCTCCTTCATATTGCAATAATAAAAACGGTTTATCATTTTTTATTTCATCCAATATAGGTTTGTGTACATAAGGGCCTGCAATTATCTTAACCTGTTTTTCAGCAATTGACCATGAAGTTCTGGACATCATTGCATCTATCATAGGTAAATGAAGTTGTAATGCTGCATAAATACTAATGCCAAACGTATTAAGACCATTAAAATCATCACCCATTGATAATTTCTCTGTACCGATTTCAAAGAATGGAAATATCAGCAAGGCCTGAAAATCTCCGGATACGAAATGATGTTCTTTCAAAAATCCAGGCCAGGTAATTTTGCCGGGAGGAGAAATTATTGCAATATTATCGGCAGCATTATCAAGGTCCTTTTTCTCGTGAAGTACATAACCGCTTGCTTCGTAGCTCCAAATGGCCATCGTTGTTAAGATAATTAAATAACCAGTTACAGTTTTCTTTTTCCGGATATAATGTACATACCATGTGTTGATAACTACCACACTATACACAGCGATTACGTAATAAAATATCCAACCAAACCTGCCAAGTGTTCTGAATTGGCGTAAGAGTGAAACATAGTCAAGCAGCCATTCCATGTGCCAGATAAATGGCACACCCATGCTGAATAATAATGTGGTAATTGCGATGAAGAGCCAGATAGGAGAGAAGCGCCTGTTACTGACAATATTGTTGTTTTCATTTTTGTTCAGCTTATTAATAATGCCCATTACCAACGAAAATAAAAGGACTGCAATAGTTACTATTCCCACATAATTATATCCTTCTCCACTTTCGCTAACACCAGTATATTTGGTATGGTCTTTGACATATCTCCAGACCGGAGAAAAATAGGAAGTAAATATTTGATTAGCAGTTGTACAATTTTCTAACATACCCAAAGGGCTCACCGGTCTGTCTTTAGCCGGGTCAGTAAGTTTCATCATTAAAACAAATAAAGCGAGCACGGAAATCGCACTGAAAAGTATGGGCAATACATGCTTAATCCACTCTGTGAATGTGTTTTTTGTGAATATAAAACAACCGACAGCATAAGCAATCACCCATATCAGAATAAATGCAGCAAAATATGGATGTAAAAAGGTGAAGAAGCATCCGAGGATAAATATATAAAAGGGGTATTTCCATTGGGGATTTTCATTGTATCGTATTGTCCAGAAAAACAGCATAGGCATAATACAGGAATAGGACAAGCCATAATGTCCTTGTATCCGCATGAGTTGCGGCGTAAAAATTCCGATAAGCCCGGCAAAGAACAAAGCAATAAATGGCTTAACGCCGAAATGAGATAATATCTTATAAATATAAGAGATCGCTATGATATAGCTTAATGAGATTAACCATCCCATTAATGCTAATGCTTGTCCGGGTGTGCTATTTGTGAAACTGTTTAATGTTACAGATAACAATGGCTGGTCAGCTGCAAATACAATGTGTTCTCCATAAGGATAATTCATACCGGTAAACCAGATGCCTTTCCCATAAAGAGCATGATACAAATAAGTGAATATGTTTTTACCCCCATCCCCTGTAATATAAGGTATAACATTCCAGGGATGCATTACCATGGGTGTAAGGGTAAACGTGGTAATTGCAATAGCAAACAATATAGTTGCTATCATCCATACCTGCTTACTGGTTTTATTCATCGGGCTATTTGCAAATTATTGTGAATAAAGAACAAGTGAAAGGTAAATATAAAACCGGATGAACAACATATTTCAGGATTCTGCTATTATTCAACCTATCATTTTGTCTATTTCTCTCAGCGGGAAGATTTCTTTTACCCTTACCCCTTTATCCGTTTTTTGTAAGGTACAACATTCATTCTTTGGGTCATGTTCGAAGAAGAGTACCCAGTTATTTGCTACTGCTTCATTAAGTAATTTATGTTTTTCGCCCAGGGTTTCGAGCGGGCGCATATCATAAGCCATTACCCATGGCAGGGATACATGGGCGGAGCTTGGTATGAGATCTGCACAAAAAAGCAGGGTAGTATTGTTATATTTAATTTGCGGAAGCATCATACTATCCGTATGCCCGTTCACATGGCGTAAGCGGATATCCTGCAACCATTCTTCATCATCTTCCGTCTCAATAAAACGCAGTTGACCGCTTTCCTGGATAGGCATGAAATTCTCTTTCAGAAATGAAGCTTTCTCACGTTCATTAGGTGCAAGCGCCAGTTGCCAGTGTTTATGATTGGTCCAGTACTGCGCATTTTTAAAAGCAGGAACCAGCTTGTCCCCTTCGCGTATTATGGAGCCGCCGCAATGGTCGAAGTGCAGATGGGTGAGAAATACATCGGTAATATCATCCATTGTAAAGCCATGCTTCGCAAGATTTTTTCCAATGCTTTCATCGCCGTGGGGATAATAATGGCTAAAAAACTTTTCATCCTGCTTGTTGCCCATTCCATTATCCACAAGTATCCTGTAGTTGCCATGCTCTATGAGCAGGCAGCGCATAGCCCAGCTGCACATATTATTTTCATCAGCAGTATTGGCTTTGTTCCACATAGTTTTGGGGACTACGCCAAACATGGCGCCCCCATCGAGCTTGAAATATCCTGAGTTAATTGTGTATAATCGCATACCCCAAACCCCTAAAGGGGCTTCTCCTTGTTATCTAAAACCCCAAACCCCTAAAGGGGCTTCTCCATGTTATCTGCCCCAAATTTATTGACATTTTTTTAAAAGCTTGTTTAATTCTTTTGCCAAAGCTAAATTTTATTGATTCAGCTAAATCTATGACTTCCCTTTAGGGGGCGGGGGTCTTTATTGCTATGTACAAAATTCCTGCCCCCAGCGCAAAAAATGTGATCAATGCAATAATCGCGCTACGCATGTTCATGATACTATCAATGTAGCCGAATGAAATCATACCGATGACAATGGCTACTTTTTCTGTAACGTCATAAAAACTGAAAAAGGAAGCGGTATCATGTGTCGGCGGCATTAATTTGGAATAGGTAGAGCGGCTAAGTGATTGTATGCCGCCCATTATCAATCCCACAACCGCTCCTATAATATAGAACTGCGTGGCTGTATGTGTATAATATGCCGCAATACATACCGCTATCCATATAAACACTACAAATAATAATACCTGCAGGTTGCCAAAAATGTCCGAAAGCTTCGCCATAATAAAGGCGCCTGCAATAGCCACGATTTGTATGACAAGTATTACGGCTATCAATTGGCTTGTTTCCAATTTCAGTTCTTTACTCCCAAAAAGGGTAGCGGCGAGCATTACTGTTTGTACACCCATGCTGTAAAAGAAAAATGCTCCCAGGTAAGTTTTTAATACCGGCAATTTCTTTATATGCATAAATACTTTCTTAAGTTCCTGAAAGCCGCCTGAAAACATGTTATATCCGGGTTTGACCGGCAACGGCAGGCCATCAGGTAATTTAAAAAACGTTATCTGCGCAAATCCGGCCCACCAAAGCCCTACAAGAAAAAAGGATAAGCGTGGTGCAAACGAGCTGTCTTTAATTCCAAACCATTCCGGTTTCAGTACAAAAACAAAACAAATGATCTGTAGTATCACACTTCCTATATAGCCGTAAGAAAAGCCCTGCGCACTTACCCGGTCGCGGTCTGCTTCAATAGCTATTTCTGGCAGGTAGGCATTATAAAATACCAGGCTCCCGCAGTAACCCAGCGCGGCTAACCCTGAGCAAATAATGCCTAATTCGAGCGTATTGCCCTTAAAAAAGAAGAGGCAGCAACAAGCGGTGGCGCCAATGTAGCAAAACAGCTGCATGAACCTTTTTTTGTTGCCTCTGTAATCCGCTATCGAAGACAGTACAGGCGATATCAGCGCTATAATAAGATAGGCAGTGGCAATGGAATAATCGAACAGGGAACTGTTTTTGATTATATGCCCGAAAAAAGACACTTTATCATTGATGATCTCTCCGTCCTTTGTAGTAGTAGTAACCGCATTGTAATAGGCAGGGAATATGGTAGAAGTAATTACAAGGTTGTAAGCAGAGTTAGCCCAGTCATACATAGACCAGGCGCGATGAATGGATTTGCTCGAGGTAATAACCGCGGTATCGCTTGTAATAAGAGCCATGTGGCTAAAGTAATGTTTTTTTTGAATGTTGGTTATTTGAATCCTTATGCCTGATTTTTGAAAATTTGTAAATTATTTGAGTAATTGAGTATTGTCCGCATTGTTAAGCAGTGATTAAGCCATTAGTTCTACCTTTGCAATATGGGATATAAAGGAATACCAGAAGGAAATGTGCTGGAATTTATTAAGGAGAACTATCTGGGCAAAGAAGTAAAGGACTCCCGGTCGGAGGCCGGCAACTGGCTGGGGTTTACTTTGGAACATATTGAGAAGGGCAGCGCTATCCTTTCCATGGAAGTGCGGAAAGAAATGACTAATCCCTATGGTAATATACATGGAGGCATGATGTGCTTAGTGATTGATGAGGCCATTGGCTGGGCGGTAGTGAGCCTTGATGTGTCGCAGCATTATACTTCCTTAACCATCAATATAGATTTTTTATTCGCCATAAAAGAAGGGGAAAGGCTAAGGGCTGAATCCAGAGTGCTGAGAGTGGGGAAAAAAATTATTAATGTAGAATGCCATGTTTATGATATGGCCGGAAAAATACTAGCTAGGGCTAATAGTAATCTGATAATAACTCATATGGAGTTTCATTAAAAGATACCGGCAGGTAAGAAGAATATTTGGTATAAGCTATTTTTCACATTTTCAAATTTCCATATTAATATTACTTTTGCGCCACACTTATGCTTAACGGTAAAAAAATAGTAGTTGTACTGCCTGCCTATAATGCAGCTCGTACACTTGAACGCACCTATAAAGAGATCCCTTTTGACATTGTGGATGAAGTGGTGCTGGTAGATGATAACAGCCGTGATGACACTGTTGCAGAAGGGCAACGGTTAGGCATAAGGCATATCATAAAACATGAAGTTAATAAAGGGTATGGCGGCAACCAGAAAAGCTGCTATAAAAAAGCGCTTGATCTTGGCGGGGATATAGTTATCATGCTGCACCCCGACTATCAATATACGCCTAAGCTTATCCATGCCATGTCTTCTATCATAGCCTGGGATGTATATCCGGTAGTATTGGCATCACGGATATTGGGACAGGGCGCATTAAGAGGCGGGATGCCTGTTTATAAATATATTTTCAACCGGTTTCTTACGCTGTTTGAAAATATTTTGCTTTGGGAAAAACTAAGCGAATATCATACAGGTTACCGTGCTTTCAGCGCTGAGGTGATACGCTCCATTAATTTTTCGCACAACAGTGATGATTTCGTTTTCGATAATGAAATGATCTCGCAAATATTCATGAATGGTTTTGAGATAGCTGAGGTAACATGTCCAACCAAGTATTTTGAAGAGGCTTCCAGTATCAATTTCAGCCGTAGTATGAAATATGGAAGGGGGGTATTGCGTGTATCCCTGACACATCGTTTTCATAAATGGGGATGGATAAAGAGTAAATTGTACCCCTGACCCCTAAAGGGACTATTTTTTAAAAATAGAAAGCGTTGATAGGCTTGCCTTTCAGGGCTTTTTTCTTTTATAGGGGACAGCACAGGGGACGGTTTAAAATTTGATAAATGCAAGTGTTTATTTTAAATCTTAAATAAATCCTTTTGCGAAAATAGCTAAAGAACTTAACTATGACTAAAAAATTGTTTGCCGAATTATCTATTACTTCAAAGCGCTCCGCCCGGATATGGGCAGAGCGCTTTAATAATATTGAAAAGGTAAACTATTCTTTCACTAATCTAATGATATTTCTTTGCCCATCTATTCCTTTAATTTCAAGAATATAAATACCGGGAGAAAAATGTTGCATTGATAGTGTATTGTTACTTTGATGTAATACACCCTGATTTATGTTTACACCTGCCATATTAAGAATACGATACTTCATATTTTCAGGTACACCAGTAATGTTCAATTCATCATTGGCAGGATTAGGATATACTTTTATATTCATGCAATTAGGAGTAGTCTCTACCCAACTCGGACAAACTACCACTTTCACAGGAAATCCCACCGATGTACTGCAACCTGAAATTGTAACTGTATAGCTGATGTTTGCTAAACCGGCAGATAAACCTGTAACAACACCTGTAGCCGTGCCAACTGACACTCCGCTACTTGCAGACCATACGCCTCCTGAAGTGGAGCTTGATAATGTAATCATACTACCCTTACATACGCTATCCGCGCCATTAACAGCTGCAACTACCGGATGCGGGCTAACCGTGACATAAACAGTAACAGTATCAGATAAATAACCACAATAACCAACTGCTACCCGGAAAGAGTCGCTGCCTGTATAACCGGTAGCCGGTGTATAAGTCAGGCCTGTTGGCGTGACGGTATCCCCTGTGGTAAGGCCGCTATATGTCATCCCCGCCACAGCGCCATGTGCGGGTGAGACAATCAGGCTCCAATCAATTGTAATCAGAGTATCGGCATCAATTGCTGCCAGCAGCGCATTGACAGAAGCGGGGCCTGAATTTACGCATACGCTGAGGCTATGTCCCTCTCCGGAAAAAAATGGTCTATGGATATTGGTTATCTTGCGAACGCGATTGTTTGATTCGTCTCCTATATAAAAATTTCCTCCGCAGTCAATGGCTAACCCTAATAAATCTTTGAAATTTGCCGCTGTTGCAGGTCCACCATCTCCGCCAAATCCATAGCCTGTTCCTGCCACGGTAGTAATAATGCCTGTGGTACTCACTTTACGAATACGGTTGTCATAACCCGGGTAACCATCATTAAAATATACGTTACCATATCCATCCAAGGCTAAACCACTTGGCCCATAAAACCATGCAGCAGTTGCCGGCCCTCCGTCGCCGCTATAGCCCCATAAACCGTCTCCAGCTATGGTGGTTATGATGCCAGATGTGTTCACCTTACGAATGCAACTGTTACCATCGTCAACGAAATATACATTACCTGCACCATCCACCGCTATACCTTGCGCTTGCCATACTGGAGCTGAAGTTGCAGGTATACCACTTATCAGGCTATGGACCATGGTGCCGGTTCCCGCAAACGTGGTAATAATACCCGAAGCATCTATTTTGCGGACACGCGCATCCTCTGTAAAATAAATATTGCCAGCTCCATCCACAGTAATAAAGTTAGGCTTATTTATTTCTGCAGCTGTTGCCAATCCACCATCTCCTGTATCCCCGGCTATTCCTGTTCCGGCTATGGTTGTAATAAAACCAGCGCCATCTACTTTCCTGATAGTGCTGTTACCATCAGTTATATACATATTCCCTATGGCATCTATAACCATACCGCCGGGATTAGACAATTTGGCTGCTGTTGCGGGTCCTCCATCGCCACTATAACCCACAATCCCTGTACCTGCTACGGTAGTAATGATACCTGTAGTATTTATTTTTCGGATGCAGGCATTGATAGGAAGACCTATATATACATTTCCTGATCTGTCGACGGCTACTCCTGTAGGATAAGCCAAGGCCGAGGCAGTAGCCTGAATTCCTTCTCCTGTCATTGTTCCGCCCCCAGCAATAGTGGTGATTATCTGACCGTGAGCGCTGGCAACCATGTAGAACAAAAAAAACAACCCCATAAAGGTATTTCTAAATATTGAGGAAATAAATATTTTATTCATAACATAATTTTTTTAATTGAAATATTACATAAGATGTTCCGTCCACACATTTTTGGAACGGAACAACTTATGTTAAAGTTAATTAATTTTTCACAAACATTGCATTATAGGCCTGCATTCCTTCTTTATAGGTAATTTTCTTCATTTTTATGAACAGGCCCATCTACCTCTATTATCAACTTCAGTGAATGGCAATAAAAATCAGCGATGTAATTGTTGATGGGATGTTGCCTTCTGAATTTATGTCCATATGGGCTTTGTCTTAAATAACCCTATAAAATTAATTCAGCATGAGTCATGTTATTCCTTAATGCCTTAGCTTTTTCAAATATTAAACCCGAAGCGCCTAAAAACATGTTCTTTTTCATCTCATGACATAATGAAAATTTTAAAAACTGCAAAATTGTATTCTTACCCGAAAGTTTTAACAACAGCTTAATGCCTGGTCCCCCTTTAGGGGTCAGGGGTTTAATACTCATTCCCTTTATAAAAGACTTTGAAAATGCCTTGGCCGATCTGGTAGGTAATTACATCATAGTTTAGTTGCCAGTTGGAAAGTTCCGCATTTGTTACATCATATACTTCACCTTCTGTAAATAAACGCAATGTGCCGCTGGTATTTATATAAGCGACAGAGTTGTACTGGATATTATAATTATTAGGGTAGTAGTTTTCCATTTCGGTTATATCGCCTTTGTAATATATTTTAAACATTCCGCCCGGGTCTTTGTAGGCAACAATATTATCTGCAACCTGGTAAGTGGGATTCATGAAACCAATATTGTGGACGCTGTCTGCATAAAAAACCTTAAAATAACCATCACTGGAAACATATGCAACGAGATTGTCTCCGACTTTATAGGAGCTTGGTGCAAAATCATCAAGTACAAATGTTTGTCCGCTGTGGAATATTTTAAATTTATGGTCCACATCCACATAAGCAACTGTATTCCTTCCTGCGTCAAAGCTGTTAACCGTGTAGTCTTCCTGCGATATCAGATTCCCTCTGTAAAATATTTTGAACTGGCTGGCGAAATTGTCGAATGCGATAATATTGTCGGATACTTTCAGATGGGAAAGCGTGCTGTCTGGTATGTAGGATTCTATATCGTAAATCTGGTTATTGTAGTATGCCCTGTAAGAACTTTTATAACTATCTAAAAAGAGTACGACACTGTCTGAAACAAAGTACTGGTCACATACTCCTGCGAGATTTTTTGTTACCCCCCTGTCAAAAACGTTTAATGACTTCTGGTTGAGGTAGGCTACAAGGTTATCAGTGACAAAAATGGCATTCGTAAAACCGATATTCATTGGATGCACACTGCCTCCATAATATATTTTGAACGAACGGGAATTATCAAGGTAAGGAATGGCTGTCCTCCCTATTTTCATCAGGGTAGGGGGCATAAAGTCAATTTTGTGAATCATTCCACGATCCCATACCATCAGTTGATTTTGTATGTCAACAAATGCAGCTAACGGCTGGGCTGAAATACTACAAACGCTGAAAAGACAAATAAGAACGCTACAGATTAATGGCCGCATTGGGTGTTTTTTGCGTGTAAGTTAAGAATTAATATGTGTAAGATAAGAACTAAAATGGAATTTATTTTCGTCGGTGCTTAAAATAAAAAAGCCAGCCTGAGAACAGGCCAGCCCCTATAAACCCTATCACTATGAAAACTTTTACAAAACTAGATATTCTCTGAATAATTACAAAACATTTTTTAAAATTTTTAACAAACAAAAAAGATGAAAAAAAAGCCAGCCTGAGAACAGGCCAGCCCCTATAAACCCTATCACCATGAAAACCTCTTTATGCTGAAGCGCTAATGTCTTTTTAGTTTATTATTTCACAAAGATACAGTTCCTTTTATCTTCAAACAAAATTTTTCAATAATTTTTGAAGGAAATTTTTAAAAATAATGTAAAATTATAGTTATCAATTTGTTAATTGAGCAATATATTGCTGTTATTTTTTCTTTTTAGGAGAAAACATAGCCAGCATACGCCTTCCTTCCATTTTTGGCATTGACTCAAGAGCGCCATATTCGGCCATGCGCTCGGCAAATTTTAAGAGTAAAAGTTCTCCACGTTCCTGAAACATGATCGCACGTCCTTTGAACTGAACATAACATTTTACTTTATTGCCATCCTGCAGGAATTTTTCGGCATGTTTGGCTTTAAAATCAAAGTCATGATCGTCGGTATTTGGTGTAAAGCGGATCTCCTTTACTTCAGATTGCTTTGCTTTGGCCTTTTGTTCTTTATCCTTTTTCTTTTTTTCGTAAAGGAATTTTTTGTAGTCAATAAGGCGGCATACCGGGGGCACTGCGTTTGGAGATATCTCTACGAGGTCCACTTCTTTAGCAATCGCCATTTTTATCGCTTCTGCAAGGGGGTAAACTCCCGGTTCCACATCTTCACCTATTACACGCACTTCCGGCGCGGTAATTTCATTATTAAGGCGGTGTTCATTCACTGGCACTCTTGGCCTGAAAAAAGGTTTTCCTTTTGGTTTTTTCTGCATTAATGGGTTTTAAAAATTATTGGCAAATATAAAATATTTGTTTATCAATTAATCAAAACTAAGCTAATTTTTTTTATACAACTACAGCAAAGTACTTTTTTTACCTTTCACCTGTTCTTTTACAATCTCTTGTATTTCACTACTGAATGCATCAATCGTTACAACTCCCTTATCACCTTCTCCGTGCTTGCGCACTGATACTGTATTTTCATTCATTTCCTTTTCTCCTATAACCAGCATATAAGGCGTTTTCATTAATTCCGTATCACGTATTTTTCTGCCTATTTTCTCGTTGCGGTCATCCACTTCTGCCCTGATGTCTGCTTCTTTCAGTATAGCGACTACTTTTTCTGCATATTCATTGTATTTGTCGCTGATAGGCAATACTTTTACTTGTAACGGGGCCAGCCACAACGGTAACTTACCAGCGCAATGCTCCAGCAATACAGCTATAAAACGTTCCATGGAGCCAAATGGCGCGCGGTGTATCATTACCGGGCGTTTGCGGGTATTATCACTGTCCACATACTCTAATTCAAAACGTTCGGGCAGGTTGTAGTCCACCTGTATCGTACCTAATTGCCAGCGCCTGCCAATAGCGTCCCGTACCATAAAGTCGAGCTTGGGGCCATAGAATGCGGCCTCGCCATATTCAATTACTGTTTTCAATCCTTTTTCTGCCGCTACATCAATGATTGCCTGCTCAGCAATAAGCCAGTTTTCTTCGGAGCCTATATACTTGCTGCGGTCTTCTTTATCGCGGAGCGACACCTGCGCGGTATATTCAGTAAAGCCGAGTGATTCAAATACATAAAGCACGAGGTCTATTACCTTTTTAAATTCATCCTTTACCTGGTGAGGCATACAGAACAGGTGCGCATCATCCTGGGTAAAGCCACGGACACGGGTGAGGCCATGTAACTCACCAGATTGCTCATAACGATATACCGTACCAAACTCTGCAAGGCGCAATGGCAGGTCTTTATACGAGCGGGGCGATGATTTATATATTTCACAATGGTGGGGACAATTCATGGGTTTCAGCATGAATTCTTCGCCTTCCTGCGGAGTAGTAATCGGGCGGAAACTATCTTTGCCATATTTTTCCCAATGCCCTGAAGTTACATACAATTGCTTGCTGCCTATGTGCGGAGTAATAACAGGAAGATAGCCGGTTTCAATTTGCTTTTTCTGCAAAAATTGCTGCAAACGTTCCCGCAACATCGCTCCCTTGGGAAGCCATAAAGGAAGCCCGCTACCTACTTTTTCGGAAAAGGTAAACAATTCCAGTTCTTTGCCAAGCTTGCGGTGGTCGCGTTTTTTAGCTTCCTCCAGTAAAGTAAGGTATTCCTCCAGTTCTTTTTGCGCCGGATAGGTAACACCATAAATCCTGGTAAGCATTTTGTTCTTTTCATTGCCGCGCCAGTAAGCGCCAGCGATATTGGTAAGCTTTACTGCTTTAATAAAACCAGTATTGGGTATATGCGGGCCACGGCAGAGGTCGGTAAAGTTGCCTTGTGTGTAAAATGTAATGCTGCCATCGGCAAGACCATCAAGCAGTTCTATTTTATACTGGTCGCCTTTTTCCGTAAAGTAGGATATTGCCTCATCTTTAGGTACGTCTTTTCTAATATAGGCGCTGTTGGTTTTGGCCAACTCCTTCATTTTATCTTCTATCTTCTTCAGGTCATCGTCGCTTATTGTACGGTCGCCCAGGTCAATATCATAATAAAATCCTGTTTCTATTGGCGGGCCAATTCCGAATTTGACGCCGGGATAAAGAGACTCGAGGGCTTCGGCCATAAGGTGTGCCGATGAATGCCAGAAAGTTGCTTTGGCATTTTTATCATCCCAGGTAAGCAGGCGCAATGCAGCGTTACTATTTATAGGCCGGGATGCGTCCCATACTTCGCCGTTTACTTCCGCTGCCAGCACTTTCCGGGCGAGTCCTTCACTGATTGATTTCGCAACATCTGATGCACTGCTTCCTGCGGGATATTCCCTTACTGCCCCATCAGGTAATGTAATTTGTATCATAATAAGTAGTTAGTAAATAGTAATTAGTAAAAAGTTGCTGGTAAATAGTCGTTAATAAAAAATAATGCCGGAAGACCGGATAGCAGAAAATAAATGGAAATTCCCCGCCTGAACATACTACCGGAAACAAGCCGGATCCCCATTATTGGCGGAAATGAAGCACCCCAATTATTTATTCCCGGTCCCATGAGGTTAAAAATTACTGTATGTAACTATATATTTCATTGTATCCGGGCGGGTTATCGGGATAGTTGCATGATTGTTAGTAGAATCAGGATAAGTAGAAATAACTGAGAATTTTATTGTAAACGCACTTTGGCTGAAATTGGTAATTATCGCATTGTAGATGCTTATTTGCGGGGTAGCCATTGTATCCAAATGAACATTCCACATGGAGTCCAATACAATATTATGCCCGCGTTTTGGTGTATCTAATGCACCGATAAGTGTGTCTAATATTAATGGGGGAGTATCGGAAGAATTATTCTGCAGCGTGTCGAAATAGTAGGGCATTATTGTTTCCCAACAGGAATAGAGGTTATTAAAGCCACTATACAAATCTATATTATTGCCATTATTTTTTAATTGCCATACAAAAGGGATATGATCAGCATCGCTGGGGTTGCATTTATTTGAGCCACTGTAAACCGCGGCATTCAATCCTGAATCAAAAATGATGTAATCATCCTTATGGCAATCAGGTATGAAATTAAGGTAAGTAAGTACGGTATCATGCCCATCCGGCAGCCTTTTTGTAAAAGTGCCTCCTGATATCTTCCATTTGCCAACGCGAAACATGTCTGCCCTTCCGGGTGTGGATGGAGTTGGTGTTTTATTACATGCTACTACAGCTAAAATCAGTATTACCGGTAAGGTTAGCAAAAAGTATTTCTTCATTTAATAAATATTTGAACCTAAAACTAATAAATAATATTGAAGCTAAAAAAACAGAACGGCTAAATTAGTTCTTTTTTCGATTTTATTGCTTTCGAATGGTCTATTCAGCCCATTATCTGAAAAAATGCTACATTGCTGAAAGATTGCCGGCAATAGCTTATTGGTTCCATGAAGACTGTTATAATTATTTTATTGTTATTTTTTAGTAAGTCGCTGTTTGCCCAAACAACCGATACTTTACACCATGCAGATACCATACCCCAAAAACTCACTGCCCCTAAAGCGGAGGTGATTGATACGCCTGTAATAACATCTCAAAATGATAATACTGTAAACAAAGTAATTACTGCAAAACCAGGAACAGGGTATATCATAAACGGCAAGGTAGAAGATGCGAATACAGGAGAAGGCATACCGTTTGCACCTGTCTTCTTTCCAAACACACAATCCGGAACGGTGGCAGACCTTAATGGTAATTTCG
This sequence comes from uncultured Bacteroidota bacterium, assembly GCA_903887005.1. Lineage (GTDB taxonomy): Bacteria > Bacteroidota > Bacteroidia > Chitinophagales > Chitinophagaceae > Nemorincola. Next base: position 22,670 of record CAISOH010000149.1, read on the forward strand.
TTATAAAGGTTGATAAATTGCCGGCGGATACGCTGCATGTAGAGGCGCTTGGTTATAAAGCTGTTAATAAGATTTTGCGTAAGAGCCAGCATGATTACAATTTTATTATAGAACTGGAACGCGCGGCAGCAATCCTTAAGGAAGTAACGTTTCACGCAGGTGAAGACCCTGCAGTATTGCTGATGCGGCAGGTGATTGCAAAGAAACCTGACAATAACCCTGATAAGGTGGAGAACTATCAGTATGAAGCGTATAACCGGCTGGAAGCAGACTTGCAAAGACTTACGAAGGAACAATTTGCAAAGATACCAATCCTGAAAAGTTACACTTTCATTTTTAATAACTTAGATACGCAATCAGAATCCAAACCTTACTTGCCATTATACCTTACCGAAACCATCTCTGATTACTATTTCCAGGCGCATCCTAAAAAACAGCTGGAGTTTATTAAAGCGACCATGGTAAAAGGAGTAAATAACGAGAATGTGGACAAATACCTCGGTTCGCTCTATCAGAATGTGAATATTTACCGGAATTTTATCCCGGTTTTTGATAAAAAATTTGTTAGCCCTATTAGTAATGAAGGCTTGTTTTATTACAAGTACAAGATAATAGATACGGAGAAAGCTTACGGGCATAATATCATATTGGTACAGTTCCGGCCAAGGCGTGAAAGCGAAAATTGCTTTGTGGGCGATTTCTGGGTTGTAGATTCTGTATTCGCTATACAGCGTATGAGCATGGATGTGCCCAAACTCGCCAATATCAACTGGGTAAATAAGGTGAGCCTTTACCAGGAATTTGCCCTTGTGGACAGTTCGTGGTTTTGTATAAAGGATAAATTTATTGCCGAATTCAGTGCGTACAATTCAAAGAAATTCCCCGGTATGATTGGGCGTAAAACTACTACTTACCATCATATAAAGCTCAATGATCCGGCTACCACCAAAGTGCTGGAAGATCCGCAGTATAAAGAGGATATAATACGATCCGATTCTGCAAGAAAACATGCTGAAGAATGGTGGACCTCAAGCCGCCCGGATACCCTGACAAAAAATGAAAAGGCGATCAATAAAATGGTAGATACCATCAATGGTATGAGGATTACTACGATTTATAAAAATACCATCACTTTCCTTGCCAGCGGTGTAAAAGATTTCGGGCCAATACAACTGGGGCCCTACTATTATGTTTATAGTAATAACCCTGTTGAAGGCCATCGTTTCCGGTTTTCATTCGGTTCACCCCGGAAATTAAAAGATGCCCATCTTACGGGGTATGTAGCATATGGCACTAAGGATGAAACCTATAAATACGGCTTTACCGGTTTATGGCTGGTAAACCGTAAGCCAAGAATGTACCTTTACGGCTCCTATGTTCATGACATAAACCCCACTATTGATCATACAGACCAGGTTGCCTCGGATAATATATTCAGCTCATTGGTGCGCAAGCCGGGGATTTCATGGAAACAGGCGTATAGAAATGATTCCAGATTTGAATTTTATAAGGAATATTTCGGCGGGTTCAGCAATAAACTTATTTTGCAGCAGTCGGATTTTACGCCCTTTGCGCCCTTGCCATCCTCCGGTATTTTTTATGATCATAATGGCAGGCCGTCAGCAAGCGTAATGAGCAGCGAGGTGGGGTTGGAGCTACGCTATGCTTATAAAGAAAAATATTTTGAAGGCCAGTACCTTCGGGTAAACATCGGCAGCAAGTACCCGGTACTTGACCTTGAAGTAACTGCCGGAATGAAAGATGTGCTCAACAGCGGTTATGACTATCAAAAAGCCCGTTTCACCATTACGGAAAGTATTAACATCCCTCCATTCGGGCATTTATACTACAAACTGTTTGCAGGAAAATATTTCGGTTCGCTCCCCTATCCATTGCTGGAAATTCATCCCGGAAATGACTACTTGTATTACAACCAATACGCCTTTGAAATGATGAACACTTATGAATTCATCAGCGACCAGTACGCGGGGTTCAATATAGAGCATAATATTGGCGGAGGCATCTTTAACCGTATCCCTGCGCTGAAAAAGCTAAAGTTCCGCCAGTTCTGGACAGCCAAGGGTGTAATAGGTTCACTGAGTGCTGAAAACCAGCGCCTGAATTTAGATAAAGGCTACCCTTTCCGGACACTGAAGGGAGATCCATACCTGGAATTAGGTACCGGCGTTTCAAATATTTTCCAGGTATTCCGTATTGATTTCGTGTGGCGCGTTACTCCTGCGCTATTACCGGATGAATCCAAATCGAAGTACTTTGGTATTTTTGGGAGTGTCCATTTTGAGTTTTGATTTGATGCACAGGTTCATAATGACTAAATTTGTTTGAGTTGGATTACTGCCTCCCTTACCAATTTCCTGGAAAGTTTATCCACCTCAATATTGTAATTAACTGTCTCGTCTTTTTTCTGGTGGGCTTTTACTTTTATAAATTCAATTTCAAAACATTCTGTAAGGGATAATAATGCTTTTACAAGGTCGGCATTTTGAATATCGTTTCCTTTTTTTGTGATGAACTGGTGCGCGGATAATTTTTCTTTGCGACCCGTTAATCCAACTACATATTGACTGTCGGAGAAGATATTGAGTATTGCAACGCCTTTGAAGTTTTTACTAATGTATTCAATCGCTTTAATGACGGCAGTAAGTTCCATCCGGTTGTGTGTGGTATCTGCTTCGTTGCCGGTTAACACTATCTTTTCCTGCCCGGTAAAAAGCAGGGATGCCCACGCTCCTATGCGGTGTTGGGTATGGCAGCTGCCATCGGTATATATGTCTATTATTCTGCTGGAGGGCGGCATTATTGCTCCATTTCCCTTTTCCCGGATAAAAGGTAGATGACTGCCATGCGTATAGCTACGCCGTTTTCTACCTGGCCAAGAATGATGGAATGTTTGCTGTCAGCTACATCAGAGTTTATTTCAACACCTCGGTTAATGGGTCCGGGATGCATGATGATGATATCGCGTTTCAGGCTGTCGAGCATGCTTCGGTTTACGCCATAGTAGAGTGCATATTCGCGAAGGGTTGAGAAGAGCGGTTTATGCTGGCGCTCCAATTGTATGCGGAGCACATTGGCTACATCGCACCATTCAAGGGCTTTCTTTACATTGTATTCCACCCGCACACCAAGTGAAGCTATATGCTTTGGAATAAGAGTAGGAGGGCCTGAGACTGTTACCTCTGCGCCCAGTTTATTGAGACAGTAAATATTGCTCAACGCTACGCGCGAGTGCATGATGTCGCCGATTATTGTGATGCGTTTTCCCTTCAGATCACCCAGTTTTTCACGGATGGAGTAAGCATCGAGCAATGCTTGCGTGGGATGTTCATTAATGCCATCGCCTGCGTTTATTATACTGGCGTTTATGTGGTTTGCAAGGAACCAAGGCGCACCACTTGCGGAATGACGCATGACAACCATGTCCACTTTCATAGCAAGGATATTATTGACTGTATCAATAAGCGTTTCGCCCTTGGATACCGAGGACCCGGAAGCGGAAAAATTTACAACGTCTGCCCCAAGGCGTTTTTCGGCAAGCTCAAAAGAAAGCCGGGTACGTGTAGAGTTCTCGAAAAAAATATTGGCTACTGTAATATCGCGGAGTGTAGGAACTTTCTTAATAGACCGTTGTAAAACCTGTTTAAAATTATCAGCGGTTTGAAATATCTGCTCTATATCTTTTACGTTCAGTTCTTTAATTCCCAGCAGATGTTTTACAGAAAGTACCATAATATAAATTCAAAAGTAAAAATTCAAAATTCAAAAAACAAAATAAAGTCCAATCCTGATAATAAACTTCTATATTTTATCAATTAATACTACTTCATCTTTTCCGTCTTTTTCTTTCCAATAGACTTTTACTTTTTGTGTAAGTATGGTGTCCACGGTCTGGCCGGCATAGTCTGGTTGCACGGGTAGTTCACGACTGAAGCGGCGGTCTATCAGCACTAACAATTCCACTTTTTTAGGGCGGCCAAAATCTATAAGCGCGTCCATAGCTGAGCGGATGGTGCGGCCTGTATGCAAGACGTCATCAATTAGTATCACATTCTTACCTTGTATGCTAAATGGAATATTGGTATCAGATGGTACTAATATATCTCTCGATTGCACATCGTCGCGGTAAAAAGTTATGTCGAGCTTTCCGTAATCAATGTTATTATTCCCGGTTATCTTTTTTACCATGTCCGCTATGCGGTTGGAAAGAAATATGCCTCGCGGCTGAATGCCAATGATAGCTGTATCCTTAAAAGACAAATGGTTTTCGACTAACTGATGAGCTAACCTTTGCAGTGTTATATTAAGTTGATCATTATTAAGCAAGGTTTTCAAAGGCAGTGTATTTGGGATCAAAGATAATATGCAAATGCGATAATGTGGTAATGTGGATTAATGTGAAAATGGGCTAATGTGAAAATGTGACAATAATTTAAAGATTTGAAAATGAGCTATAATTTTTAGGTAGAGAAAATGTTCTAATTTCGCCGGTTAATAACAAGGGTAATAAAAACTCTAATCCCTCCGATGCAACAAATCAATAATTTTTTTGAAATTTATGCCCAGGCGCTTGAAAACTTTGATACAAAGGGTATGGCATATCTTTACAATATACCATGCACCATGCTTTCAGACGAAACCACGGCTCTGTTTAATGATGCAGGCAAGCTGGAAGGTTTTTTTAACCAGGGGATGGGATTTTACAGGCAATTTGGAATAACGTATGTGCGGCCGGAAGTATGGAACAGGCGTGAATTGTCGGGCAGGGTGGTTACCGTGAAAGTGAACTGGCAGTATTTTGACAGCAATAAAAAGCCCATCTATAATTGCGATTACCATTATGTGCTTAAATTAGATAAAAAGGACCTGTGGAAGATAATACTTTCCGTATCGGTGAATGAGAAGGAAAGGATGGAAGCATGGAAAAATGGGGTTGGCGCTTAAGGGTTAATTGGTTAAAGGGTTAAAAGGTTAATTGGTTAATTGGTTAAAGGAGTAAAGGGATTTCTTTTTGAGGGATTTTATCAGGTATCATGGCAGAGAATCGGGTTAGTTTTTATGAAAAAGTGGTTTATATGGCATATGGCTTTTACATATTGCTGGGGACTGTATGGGTTATAATGAATTTATTATGGGGCCATTACTTTAATTACCAGGCATTTTTAGTTGTTGCTGTTTTTGCTGTGCAGGCCTATTACAAGCATAAGCTTACTAATCTTTTATTAGGGGTTATCTTATTGGGAGTGTCCATTTTTTCAGCGCTTGAGTTTATGCTGATGGGTGGCAAGACCGGATTTGATGCATTCGCTGATATAATGATTGCATTATCTGTTATTAGTATTGTCATGTCGGGAATACTGATTTTCAGTTACCTGAAATTAAGTTTTATGGAACCCAGGCCCTAAAGGGGTATTGGTGTAGGCGTTATTAAATATCATTTGCAAAGGCTCAAAGCAATGTTATCAATCAGAAAATAAGCAGATTGTAAAATTTGCGGAAAACCATCGAATTAATGAATTAAAACCAGCCCTGTTCAATGTAAATGCTACTTTTGACTTTTGACTTTTGACTTTTGAATTTTTATGATGCAGATCCGTATCCAGCGAAATATTGCTATTCTTTCCATAGTGCTGTTCCTGGGAAAAATGCTGGCATGGTACCTGACTAATTCTGTAATGGTACTTACGGATGCACTTGAAAGCATCGTAAATGTAGCGGCTGCATTTTTAGGGTTATTCAGCATCACTTTTGCCGCCCTGCCACGGGATACCAATCATCCATACGGGCATGGCAAGGCGGAGTTTTTATCCTCCGCCGTAGAAGGCACCCTGATTTTTATAGCAGGCATTGTTATTATTTACCAGGCCATTCACCAATTGATCATTCCGCACCCTTTGCAAAGGCTGGACCTGGGCATATTTATTATAGCCGGAGCAGGCCTTATTAATTTTTTCGCAGGCAAGTATGCAGAAAAGGCCGGTAAAAAAAATAATTCCATGGTGCTGGTATCCGCGGGTAATCATCTTGTTACCGACTCCTATTCAACAATAGCGATATTGGTTGGCTTAATGCTGGTACTGCTGACCAATAACCGGTGGATGTGGCTTGACAGCGCAGTAGCGTTATGCTTTGCCGTAATTACTATGGTTACGGGATACAAGGTATTGCGCCGTTCCGTTTCGGGAATGATGGATGAAATGGATATGGCGCAGCTGAATGAAGTGATAGATGTATTGCAGAAAAACCGTAAGCCGCAATGGGTGGACCTGCATAATCTAAGAGTGATACAATATGGCAGCTTGATGCATGTGGACGCACACATGACGTTGCCCTGGTATTATTCGGTAGCGCAAGCAGAGAAGGAAATAGACAGTTTGGAGCAACTGATAAGAGAGCATTTTCATAACCAGGTGGAAGTATTCATACACATTGATGGTTGTTTACCTTACCAGTGCAGGTTGTGCGCTTTAGAGGGCTGCCCGGAACGCCAGGAGTCATTCCAGCAGCAATTAGAGTGGAAGATTGACAATATATGGGCTAATGCAAAGCATGGGGAAAACCCCTGACCACTGAAGGGGGACTATCTATTTAGCTTTGTTTTTTTACGCTCAACTTTGTAGAAATTGTGAACAGAGATTGAAGGAAACCCGGGGTAAAAGTCATGATTTTTTTCTGAGCCCCTCAGACTGACCAGAGAGGAACTGAAGCTGAACTGTGAACACATAGCACTCCCCGGAACAAGGTCCCGCTTTTTCAGCGGGAGGGGCCGGGGGTTTACTCCTTCACAAACCTTCCCCCATACATACCATTGACTTTCACAAAATAAATTCCATTTGCAAAGGTGCTTATATCAATCCGTAACTTGGAATAAAAATACGTATTAGTTCAAAAAAAGTGCCGTCAATCTTTGGTTTGACGGTTTTTTTGTTGTACGTTTGTAATACGTAAATACGTATTACAATGGCTAAACA
>CAISOH010000150.1 GCA_903887005.1 uncultured Bacteroidota bacterium
ACTGCCACTGGTTGTATTATGACTACTCCATATAACATTAACCCGTTACCCGCAGCGATTGCAGGTACCCCGGTTTTATGTTCAAATGCAATAACTTATTTATCCAATACATCTACCGGAGGTATATGGTCGAGCAGTAATATCGGACTTGCTACTGTCGGTTCCGGTACAGGAATAGTTTCGGGCGTATCCGGAACAAGTTATCCGGTTATATCCTATACATTGCTTACCGGTTGCCTGACGCTTGCGACATTAACCGTTAATCCGGCTCCGGGAACAACAATAGGTACTCCTAATGTATGTGTCAACAGCAATACTACCTTAACTGTAGGTGGCGGTTGTACATGGACCAGCAGCAATCCCGGACTGGCATCAGTACCACTTGGACCATCCACTTCAGGTGTGGTTACCGGCATCGTAGCGGGCAACCCGGTTATTACTTATACGATACCTGGTACAGGCTGTTTCAATACCACAGCGGTAACCGTAAATCCGGTGCCTGCTACAATATTGCCGCTTATTGCCCAGGTTTGTTATAATTCCTCTATAACCTTAAATGAAGTTACGACAGGTGGTACATGGTCGAGCAGCGCTCCGGGTACAGCTACTGTTTCAGGTACAGGCCTTGTTACTTCTGTAGGTTCTTCGATAATAGCTCCTGTTACGGTTAATATGGATTATACATTATCCACAGGTTGTAAAGCAACCAGGCAGGTAACCGTTAATCCATTACCTGTTGCTTATCCGGTAAGCCCTGGGGGCACTTCCAGTTATTGTGCAGGGACTACAGGTATAGATGTTTACATGGGCACTACTACAGCAGGAGTCAATTACCAGTTATATATTGGCGGTGTAATTACCGGCAGCGCTTTACCCGGTGGTGGCTTGGTTGATTTTGGTATTCAGACTACAGCGGCAGCTTATACGGTTATTGGTAAAAATGCCACTACCGGCTGTGCTCAGAATATGACTGGCAGCCCGTTAATAAGCATCAATCCGGCTCCAAAGGTTTATAACTTAAGCTTTACAGGTACAACCCCCAACTACTGCGATTATCCGGGAAATGGTACTGACCTGGTATTAGGTTTTGGTGTTGGTTCAGAGGCTGGAATAGGCTATCAATTATATCAAAATGGCATCAATGTTTATACGCAAGTTGGCATAGGAGGTACTACAAGTACTGATTTTGGCCAGTGGCCGGTTGGTGTATATACGGTAATAGCGTTGAATAGCGGAACCGGATGCCAGAGCAATATGACAGGCAGTGTTAATGTAGGCAAGAATGTGCTTCCTGCACCCCAGACTGTAACAGTACAGGACATAGGATTGGGAGCAGGTAAATTCTGCGCAAGTGGCACAGGCGTTCATGCAGGGCTTGCATTTGCCAGCACCGGCGTTGATTATCAGTTATGGCACACTGACCTGACCACCTATGCAACAACATTGGTAACAACTAAGTCAGGCGCTAATTCCAGCCTTGATTTCGGATTGCAAACTGCTGCAGGCAGTGATTCAGTAGTTGGTATCAATTCAATAACCGGTTGTATCAATAACATGAGCAATAACGTTATTGTTGATACGCTTCCCTTGCCAGCTGTTTATCTGGTTTCTGCGAAAAACAGCAGTTACTGTATCGGTGGCATTGGCGATACAATTAATGTAAATAGTTCGGATGTGGGTATCCATTATCAGTTAGTGTTAAACGGCACTACACTGGTGGGAAGCGCTGTATCCGGAACTTCTTTTGCTTTTGAATACGACAATATTACCACGGCAGGTGTTTATACGGTTATTGCATCTGATGACGTAACCAAGTGCAGCAGCAATATGGCTGGCAGCGTTAATGTAAAAACCTATCCTGCGCTTTCTCTTTATACTGTAACAGTTGACGCTCCGGGAACCGTTTGCATGGGCGACTCGCTCCATGTAAAACTCAGTGGTTCTACTCCGGGCATTAATTATATGCTGTATAATTCAACGGCCGGGCAGGTAACTAATCTGACAGGCACAGGCGGACCGCTTGATTTTGGTAAATGGGCGATTAATGGCACATATACGGTTATTGCTGAAAATTTGCTTTACGGATGTACTGCCAATATGATTGGCAGCCCTGCCATAACGGTTAATTCTTTACCCGTTCCTTATACGGTATCAGCAACAAATGGCGGTAACTATTGTGCAGGCGGCGCAGGCCAGCATATCAATTTAAGTTTCTCTGACGTAGGTGTTAATTATCAGTTGTACAGAGGTGGTGTAATGGTTGGAAGCATTGTACCAGGTTCTGGCGCGTCTCTTGATTTCGGAGCATTCACTACACCAGGTACTTATACTATAACAGGCGCCAACAACCTTACCGCTTGTACCAGCAATATGTTAGCCAGCGCGGTTATTACAATCAATCCATTACCTTCTGTTTATATAGTAACAGGTGGCGGCAGCTATTGTGCAGGCAGTACTACAGGTATTCCTGTTGGTTTAACCAATTCAAATTCAGGTATCAATTACCAATTGTATAATGGAGCGTCACAGGTAGGTATTCCGTTTGCAGGTACAACAGGGACTTCACTGAATTTCGGATTACAAACAGCTACAGGTTCTTATTCAGTAATTGCAACAGACATAGTTACAGGATGTACGCAGAATATGAGCGGCAGTAAAGTAATAACCATAGATCCATTGCCAAATGTGTATTCAGTGACCGGCGGCGGTACCTATTGCGGCGGCAGCACGGGCGTGCATGTTGGTTTGAGCAATTCTACTACCGGCGTCCAATATCAATTATCAAATGGAAGCTCACTGATAAGCACCTTAACAGGTACTACAGGTATGCCGCTTGATTTTGGCATACAAACCGCAGCAGGCATTTATACGGTAACTGCATCTAATCTGATTACAGGTTGTGGCAGCAATATGAATGGCAGCGCAACTGTAGTTGTCAATCCGGCGCCTCTTGTTTACACAGTGAAAGGAGGTGGAAGTTATTGCGCAGGCGATGAAGGCGCTGATATTTACATGTCAGGGTCTGAAGCAGGTATCAGTTACCAGTTGTATAACAGCGGTATTGCTGCTGGCAGCCCGGTAATGGGTACTGGCGTAGTGCTTGATCTAGGTCATAAAACAGCGGCAGGTACTTATACAGTAGTAGGGTATAATTCAGGTACAGGCTGCAGCAGTAATATGACTGGCAGCGCTACAGTAAATATCAATCCTTTACCTGCCGTTTATACAGTTACAGGTGGAGGTACAATGTGCGCAGGCGGAACAGGATATCATGTTAACCTGAGTGGTTCAGAAGCAGGTATTTCTTACCAGTTATTGAATTCAGGAATTGTAATTAGTACTAAAACCGGGACCGGCGCAGCGCTTGACTTTGGTGCACAGGCAACCGGAGGTACTTATACCGTTAAAGCTACCAACACAGGCACAGGTTGTGTAGGCAATATGTCTGGTAGCAGTACAATAGTTGTAAACCCTGCACCTGCTGCATTTGAAATAGGTGGAGGGGGCAGATATTGTGCAGATGGCAGCGGTGTCCCTGTTGGTTTGGCAGGTTCAGAACCGGGCATCAACTACCAGTTATATAATGGAAGTTTACCAACAGGTATGCCTGTTGGCGGAACCGGCACATTGTTAAACTTTGGTTTGCAAAAAGCGGCAGGCACTTATACTATCATCGGTACCAATATGGTTACAACATGTACAGGTACTATGAAAGGCAGTGTTGCTGTAGTAGTTGACCCTATGGTAACGCCATCAGTAAGTATTACAGGCACGGATGGTACTGCATGCATCGGCCAGGTAACGAATTACACAGCAACTCCGGTGAATGGTGGTACATCGCCAGCTTACATTTGGAAAGTGGGCCCGTCAGCAGTTAGTATGACAGGCAGTTACAGTTACATTCCGGTAAACGGAGATGTTGTATCGGTAACAATGACCAGCAATGCAAATTGCGCTTCACCAACAATTGCTACTACTTCTGTAACAATGAATGTAATACCCTATGTAATGCCATCGGCTACGATAGCGACAGACCCTGGTAATACAGTATGCCAGGGCACTCCGGTAACATTTACAGCTACCCCTGTTCTTGGCGGTACCACACCCGGTTATTCCTGGTTAAAGAATAATGCTTTTGTAGGGACAGGATTAAGCTATAACTATACACCAGCCATAGGTAATAATGGCGATGTGATTACCTTCATGCTGCGCAGCAACGAACGTTGCCGGATGATGGATACTGTATTCAGCGACCCGGTTGCGATGTTTGTGGATGATGCAGCAGCTCCTGTTGTGACGCTTACATCCCGCCTTGGTAAGATTGTAGGTGTAGGCCTGGTGGATACATTTACTGCTATATTAACTAAACCTATACCTCCTGGTACCTATACATACCAATGGTTAATAGAGGGTTCAGTTGTAAACGGGGAGACGATGCCGATATTCATCAACCACAATGTTTTCGATAATGATAAGGTAAGTGTTATTGTAACAAGAAATGGTGTTTGCGGCAGTCAATCCGGAACAAACTTCACAATTGTTCAACTGCATAATCTTGGCGCGACACTGGTTACATCAGCAGGCGGTAACATAAGCGTACTGCCAAACCCCAGTAAGGGTGAGTTCACCGTAAAGGGTACGCTTGGTACGTCTAATGATGAAGAAGTTACAATGGAAATAGCTAACATGCTTGGACAGGTTATCTACAAGAATAAGGTGATGACACATAATGGCAACATTAATGAACACATCAAACTCAGTAATACACTTGCCAGTGGCATGTACATATTGAGCCTGCATTCAGACAATGTCAATGATGTATTCCATATTGTGATTGAACAATAATTTGTAAGAGTAGAATAAATCAAAAAAAGGCTGGTGGAAACACCGGCCCTTTTTGATTTAGAGGGTATCAAGGGTATTTTAGTGGTTATTCAAAACGTAAAAATAAATTACGGCATAAAAAATGAGGCGTATAAACAAAACCGTTTATCTTAGTGTAATCATAATGACTGTATGAAAAATAAAAGCCTGTTATTAATCGTATTTCTTACTATAAGTATTATATGCCCTTCCTATGCCGCATTTCCGGTAAAACAGGCTGCTGCAACAAATTCATCAGCAATTACTCAAGTGCCTTCTTATAACGATGTTGCAGATACACCATCATCGTTCATAAAGAAGGTAACTCATATTTTACATCCGTTTCATAAAGACCATAAGGCTCCTCAGATAGAAGGAAAAAATGGAAGGCTTTCTTTGTTATTTGGTATCCTGGCGCTTGCATCCACCCTGATATTAACTCCTTTTATCCCATATGCCATGTTTTGCATTTTATTATTCATACCAGCGTTCATTTTAGGAATCAAAGGAAAGAAAAATAATGAAAAGTATGCAGATGCAGGTTATATTTTAGGGGCTATTGGCGTTTCCATTATTTTATTGGCGGTGATAATTGCGATTATTACAAAAGGGAGATTTGGGGCATAACTCAATTTGAACTCAATTCCCAATATCCCGGTTTACTTCAGCTTTTTGATTTTCAGGAAACACTCATCTTAAATAAAAAAACAACTTCTTACCTTTATGCCTTATGAAAAATTTTTCCGTTTCAATCCTTTTATTATTTATGGCGAGCACTGTTGTAAAAGCATATACAACAGATTCGTCCCTCATTACATCATTTGAACGTTCTGACGGAGCCCGGACAGCTACCTATCAGGAGGTGACAGCCTTTTATAAAAAACTTGCTTCAATTTCTAAAAATATCAGCCTGGTAGATTTGGGTATCACGGACATTGGATATCCTTTGCGGGCTGTTTTATATACCAGTGATGGGAAATTTAATAAAGACGATTGGAAAAAGGATAACAGAATAATAATGCTCATCAACAATGATATTCATCCCGGTGAGCCGGACGGGGTGGATGCCAGTATGATGCTATTGCGGGATGCGGTAACCGGGAAGATTAAGGTCCCGGTAAATATTGTGCTGGCGGTCATACCCATGTATAATCTTGGCGGCGCACTCAACAGGAATTGTACCAGCCGCGCCTGCCAGAACGGACCGGAAAGTTATGGTTTCCGCGGTAATTCGCGGAATCTTGACCTGAACCGTGATTTCATAAAATGCGACGCCGGTGAGACGATAGCGCTGGAAGAATTTTTCGCTAAACTCAATCCTGATATATTTATAGATAACCACGTAAGCGATGGCGCAGATTACCAACATATCATGACGCTGCTTGCCTCCCAGCACGACAAACTTGGTGGCGAGGCCGGTACCTACATGTATCACACCCTTACACCGCTATTATATAAGGACATGAAGGCGCGGGGTTATGATATGGTGCCTTATGTAAATAATTTTGACAATACCCCTGAAAAAGGCTGGAAAGCTTTTTATGAATCTCCCAGGTTTTCGAGTGGCTACGTCTCCTTGTTCGGAACATTTGCTTATGTACCGGAAACGCACATGCTCAAGCCCTATAAAGAACGCGTAATTGCTACCTATACCCTGATGCAGAGCTTTATTAAAACAGCGTCCGAACATGCAAGTGAAATAAAGCAGGCGAGGGCCAATGACCTCCAGGCGCTGAAAGAGAAAAAAGAATTTCCCCTCGACTGGAAAGTGGATACTACCCAATGTGACAGTGTTCTGTTCAAAGGCTATGAGGCAACATACATTCCGAGCAAAGTATCCGGCCTGCCACGCCTGTATTACGACCACAACAAGCCATATACAAAGTATGTGCCTTTCTGCGACCATTATTTACCTGTGAATACAATAACAGCCCCCATGGCATACATAATACCTAAAACATGGGTGCCGGTCATTAGCATATTGCGCAACAACGGGGTACATATAGTACGGTTAGAAAATGACACCATGCTCTCTGTTACTGCTTACCACATTGATAATTACGAAACCCTTCCACATCCTTATGAAAAGCATTATCTGCATAAAAACATACAGGTTACTAAATCGGCTGTCAATATGCAGTTTTCAGAAGGCGATTACCTGGTTTGGCTGAATCAGCCTGCAAAACGATACCTCGTAGAAACCCTTGAGCCCACCGCCCCGGATGGATTTTTCGCCTGGAATTTCTTCGATGGCATATTGCAGCAGAAGGAGTATTTCAGCGATTATGTGTTTGAAGATGTTGCAGCGCAATTACTCGAAAAAGACCCTACATTAAAAGCCTTGATGGAAGAAAAAAGAAAACAGGATCCTGAGTTTGCAAAAAATGCCAACGCCCAGCTTGACTTTGTTTACCGGCATTCCAGGTATTTTGAGACCAGTGCTAACAGGTACCCGGTGTACCGGCTGGAGTAGTGCAAATTTTTTATTCATGGTATGCTTATTACAAATCAATAAGGTTTTTGAAAGTAATACTTGTATGCTATCATTATTTTATTACTTTTGAAACCAAACATTTATCTAATGAAGCATTGGCTACTGTATTCTCTGTCAATCATATTTTTGTTTTGTATTAATCCGGGTGCGAAGGGCGCATTTTATATAAAACAAACGCAATCAGGAAAAATTCAGGAATCCGGCATTTTGCCGGGCGCTGAACAACGATTATCCGACGCTAAGATTGAAACCATGCAGGTTGCCGACATTAGCTCCTCCGTGCTTTCCGACCTGCCCAGGGGACGGGGCAATGGGAAAGGTTCCATGAAAGCTTTTCTTTTTGGGTGGATATCCATTTTCCCTTTCCTGTGCATCCTTACGGCCCCGTTCGCTTTTAAAAATGGTATTAAGAATATGGGCAGAATACGTAAAGGCCATGGTTTTGCCATTGCCGGAATGATTTTGGCATTAATAGGGATAGCATTTACAATAGCCATACTCTTAGTTGCGTAACCTTGTTACAATCCCGAACATTCAAAAATCAATACTCATTTATTTTCTTATTGCATTTATAAATTTTACACCGTTTATGAGAAAAATACTCTATTTCACATTCCTGATATTAATGTTGGGCTTACACCTCGGAGCGCAGCCAAAAATTGAAAAGAGCGAAATATTTGAGGAACCCCTTTCAGAAGGGTGGACAAAGCTGCTGCTGCTGAAGAATGGCAATACATTTTATTTTCATTATGGCGGCAAAAAAGGCATTCAGGTGATCGTGTTTAACAAGAATAAAAAAATGGCCGGCACGAACAATATCGTAAGTAACAACTGGAAAGCGAAAAGAAAATTATTAATAAAAATATGCGGTGCCTATGAAATTAATGGTGAGCCTGTTATTTTCCTGCAATATTTCGGCGATGTTACACCGGTTTTATACAGGCTTAGGATTAACCCTTCAACAGGGGCGTTAATAAAAGAAGAGGTGGTTGGCTTGCGTCCGAAAAAATTCTTTATGCGGCAGGCCAATGATATAGGATTTGACCAGAACATTTATGTGGAAAAGGACCCGGAATCAGATAATTATGCGGTTATATATTTTAATGGCAAAGAAAGGGAAGTGGGCGATAGAATTAAAGTCATGCATTTCGACGGCAATCATAAATTGCTCAACCAGGCAGATTACGACAGTCCGGATGCCAATATTAAATTTTTGAACTTAATAGGAGCGGTTGTAGATGGTAGCAAACGGGTGTATATAGTTACCTATGGTGCACAGAAAGAAAAAGGAAGCAAAGCACATGTATTTATTGCAATGCTCACCCATGGTGATTCCACATTTTTAAATAAAACCCTCGACTTTACAGAGGATTTTATGAAAACCAATTCAGATATAGTGTATGACCGCAAAAATAACAGGCTCGTGATGCTTACAAATACACTGGCAGAGACAAAAAGCAGTTCTACTACCTACGTTTCTTTTCTTAGCTATATAGACCCTGAAAATCTTTCTTTAAAAGGAGTAAATATTTTAAGTAATGAAAAAGTAAACGAATATGCTCACAAAGAACTTAACACGAAACTGGATTATACAGGCTTGCCCCAGAAGCTGGTGCTTAACAGGGATAACTCAATTACAGTTTTGCAGGAGGAGATGACTTTTAAGGAAGTTTACAGCGAAAAATCAGGCGCCACATTAGGTCAATACACTTACATGGGCAATATAGGAATCACCGAAGTAGGTACCGACGGCGTAGAAAAAAATGGATATGTGATGATGAAAAAACAGTTTTATGTTGGCAAACTTAATTCCATGTATATGGCTGGCAGAGACAAAGGCTTGTGGTCCAACGATATTTTCAGCAGAAGAAGTGCTAACGATGATCAGTTCATGTCTTACGAATATATCAATACGGATAAGGGTAGTTACGTACTTTTCAACGACAATCCCAAAAACGATAAAAAGGGTAACGATCAAATAAAAAGGAAGTTGGCGGAGAATACCGATTATATGAATACAATCTGCTATTTTATTAAAGACGGAGGAGCTAAACGTTCTTACCTGTTTGGAGAGCCAAAAGGAAAAAAGTACACAATAGCCTGTGATATTGAAGCCTCTGATTACGATAAAAAGACTAATATCTATACTACAATAGTAAGTGAGCAGCATGGGCGAAAATATGATTCCCACATAGCGTGGATACACTTTGAATAATTAAATATAAATATGAAAAAAAATATACTCATTGGCATTTTCGCCTGCCTGGCGAGTACGCATGTTTTTGCCCAGTTGGCATTAGACGATCAAAATATTCAAAAGGCCAAAAGGGCGGTTGATATTACCCATACCTGCGACGACGCATTCAGATATTTGCGACTGGTAACTGACTCTGGCAAAACAAAGCAGGCATATCTGCTTACAATCGCCAAGGCCAATGATTGCAAATCGAACAAAGAACAGGCAATTTACTATTACAATAAATTCCTGGAGAAAAACCCTGAAAATGATTCTGTAAAAAAGAGGGTGGCTGAATTGAACGATATGAAAACACAACAGGGTGCAGTTACAAAACAGGAAAAGCAAGCCAAAGAATTCTATAAGGGTGCAAAAAAAGATTTTGACCGGCCTTGCGTAAATGAAAAGGATTTCATCTGGGGGCTGGGCTGTTCTATTTTTACCGGGGGCACTGATTATCCCTACAAGTTATCTTATAGTTTTTATAACCTGCGGGAATACCCCTTTGCCAAGGATCGCCTTTTATTTGGTTTTTATAGTGACCTCGCCTATACTACTGGTGGTCAGAGCAACTGGTTTGCCCGGGTCTTCAATACTACCGAGGCCGATGTAACTAAAGTTCCGGGAACGATGCAGGCAGGGATAGAACTGTCTCTGTCTGCTATGGCCGTTAATAAACACAAGTTTGCTGTTTCTGTAGGCCCCATACTTGGAATAACATTATTCCTTATGCCGGGTATAGATATGGCAAGCGGTATGTCTAATACTTATAGTCACCCCATTATGTTCAGCCCGGTAACCGGACTGAAATCAACCCTATATGTGGGCAAGCATTTTTATACGTCTGTTGACTATTCGATTTTCCTGAAGTCATCCTATTCAAATGATCTGCAAACGATGACTACCGACACCAAAATAAGTGGCAATTCCATACGTATAAGTATTGGAGTGAGGGGTTACGGCTTTCCGCGTTATCATCACAGGTAAAATCCGCGCCTTAATTTCTGTTATCAGGTAGAAGTTTACCTCGGGCAATACATTTTCCGCTGTTTTTCTAACGATGAAAGTCTTGTTCAGCAAGACTTTCATTGTTTTAGGTCGTCTGAACCTGATGAAATTATTGAATCTCAACCATTTCCTTACAAGGAGACAAACTGATTTTGAATCTGCATTTACGTAAGCCTACATTCATTATTATTGAAACACAAGCCTCTTCAGACGGATATAAACTACATAAAACAGTAATAAACATCTGAAGTCCCATCTGTAACATTACTAAAGAATTTCTTTTTTTGAGTCCTTTCCGCATCCTACATTCGCAGCCGAATTATGACCATAATGACTGAATTTGTACCCGGCGTTGCAGCCAAATTGAATTTAAGGCCACAGGATGTATCCGCAGTACTGGAATTGTTTGCAGAGGGGGCTACGATACCCTTTATCGCCCGTTACCGTAAGGACAAAACAGGGGCGCTCGATGAGGTGCAGATAATGAACATACAGGATGAAGCCAATTTCCAGAAAGAGTTTTCAGAACGTAAAGCGTTTATTGAAAAGACCATAACAGAACAAGGCAAGATGACGGAAGAGCTGCAAAGAAAGATCAATGTTGCAACTACCATTGCAGGGTTGGAAGACTTATACCTCCCTTACAAACCAAAGCGCAAAACAAAGGCGCAGACTGCAAGGGAAAACGGACTGGAGCCATTGGCATTGCTGATATTAGAGCAGGGCAATATAAACATACTTGCAGAAGCGGCAGCTTATATTAATGAGCAGGTGAAAACGGATGAGGACGCATTGCAGGGTGCGCGTGACATTATTGCTGAAATGGTCAATGAACATGCAGAAGTGCGCGCACGCATCCGTAAATTATTTGAAAGTACGGCCACGGTGCAAAGTAAAGTGCTGGCAGATAAAGAAAAGGAAGCCATAAAGTATAAAGACTACTTCGATTTTTCGGAACCTATATCAAAAATACCATCGCACCGAATGCTGGCTATTATGCGCGGGTTTATGGAAGGTATGCTGCGCATGGCAATAGCCCCGGTTGAAGAGGATGCACTTGCCCTGATTGAACAGGTGTTCGTAAAATCTCCCAATGATGCAGGGGCGCAGGTAAAGAGGGCTGTAAAGGATTCATGGCGCAGATTACTGTTGCCAGGTTTGGAAAGCGAGTTCCGTACCGCATTAAAGACAAAAGCTGATGAAGAAGCCATCAATGTGTTTGCGGAAAACCTTCGCCAGTTGCTGTTAAGTTCGCCTCTCGGCAGCAAGCGCATTCTTGCCCTCGACCCTGGTTATCGTACCGGCTGCAAAGTAGTTTGCCTCGATGAGAAAGGCGCATTGATAAAAACAGGCCTTATCTATATTCATGAGCCAGGCAGGCTTATTGATGCGGAACATAAAATACGGACGCTCGTCAGGGAATACAACATACAGTCTTTTGCAGTTGGCGATGGCACGGCAGGCAGGGAAACTGAACAGTTTATCAAGAAACTAAATCTTGGGCTGCCTGTTTTTTTGGTTAATGAAGATGGAGCTTCGATCTATTCCGCTTCCGAAACGGCCCGAGACGAGTTCCCTGATGAGGATATAACGATAAGGGGGGCGGTGAGCATAGGCCGCCGCCTTATGGACCCGTTGGCGGAACTGGTAAAGATAGATCCTAAGAGTATAGGCGTAGGGCAATACCAGCATGATGTAAACCAGGTGCGCCTGAAGGAACGGCTTGATCAGACCGTGATAAGTTGCGTGAATACGGTGGGTGTGAACCTGAATACCGCCAGCAAGCATTTACTGAGTTATGTAAGCGGCATAGGGCCATCAATCGCCGAGAATATTATCAGCTACCGGAATGAGATAGGGCGGTTCACGTCGCGAAAACAATTGATGAAAGTGCCGAGGCTTGGCAATAAAGCATTTGAACAATGCGCGGGCTTTTTACGCATCAAGGAAGGAGATGATCCGCTGGACGCCAGCGCAGTGCATCCCGAAGCATACAAAGTTGTTTCCGGCATGGCGGCTGATATCGGAGTTGAGGTAAAATCATTGATTGGGAATGAAGAATTGATAAAGAAACTGGAACCTAGAAAGTATATAACAAAAGAAACCGGGGAACATACACTGCGGGATATCATCAATGAATTAAAAAAGCCCGGCCTCGACCCCCGTAGCGAAGTGCAGCAGTTTGAATTTGCCGCCATTTACAGCATTGAAGATGTGAAGGTGGGGATGATAGTGCCCGGTTCAGTCACTAACATTACCAGGTTTGGCGCTTTTGTGGACATAGGTGTAAAGCAGGATGGCCTTGTGCACGTTTCTGAAATAGCGCATAAGTATATTACCGATCCAAATGAGGTATTAAAACTAAACCAGAAAGTAATGGTATTGGTTACAGAAATAGATGTGGCACGTAAACGTATTGCCCTGTCCATAAAGCAGGCCCAGGAAGCTCCGGCGAGAAAAGAGTATGCTCCGGTACCACGCAAGGATTTTAATAAACCAAAGGAAAGGCCAAAGGAAAAAGAAGCAACCAACCTGAGTATGGGCGATGCATTAAGTATGCTGAAAAATAAATTCGGGAAATAGCTTTTTATAATGGCTCAATTCCGAAATGGCTCAATGGCTTAATTGTAATGTGAAAATGGGACAATGTGAAAATTTCTAATTAATAACATCATAACTTTATATGAATGGAAATTATCACCTTTTTTAAAATTCTAAAAATTCATGAAAAGGTTATTACTAATAGCCAGCAATTACCTGCCCGATATTAACTCACTAAACGAGGTCGTCTTCACAAAATAAGAGGACTTTGTTTTATTACCGGAAAATTATCACCCAATACAAAATTAACAACTCATACAAATACATTCCTTTATTTTCATACTTTGGAGTTTAAACCACCCATGCTAAAAATCAGAAAAGGTTGGTTTCAGTTGGATAAAATATGAATTGGAAACTAATAAAATGGAAGGCTCGTTATGCCTGGGAATATTTTCCATTTACACTGAATACTGTATTATGCGCGTTCGCAGGGTGGGGCGCCTATAAAATGCTCTATACACCTACGCCCAAAGGAGAAGAGCCTTCTCCTTTTTTACCATTCATCATATTGATGGGGAAAGTGGCATTATGGTTTGTAGTTGCACTGGTGGGGCTATCTGTTTTAAGTACGTTTGTCACCTTCCTGTATTATCTGTTGCTGAGACATGATAAGGGCATTAAATTACAGGTGGAATTCACCACTGAAACAAAAAAAGGAAAGAAAAACAAATTATTTCTTCATGCACGCCTTGATGGCGTCATACGGCCCATACTTGGTTTTATTAAGGGGCGTTTGTTTTATGATGATAATGTGATGACCGACCGCTTCAGCCTGCTTTCAAATAAAAGAAAGGAGCAAAGCCTTTGGCGCGAAGCAATAACGGGAAAAAGCAGATTGAACCTGCCTGACATAAAAGAATACGAGCTTAAAGGCGGCATCGTTTATTTCCAGGATATGCTCCACCTGTTTTCGCTGGCGGCAGCACAACCTATTGGAGGGCATTTTTACCAGCCACCAATCTTAATGGAAGGAAATGATACCGACGTATTCCCAAAGAAAACGGAGACCATGGACGTGAGGATAGAGCAGCTGCGTAGGGTAGAAGGGGAGTACCTGAATTATAAGGACTTTGAGTCAGGGGATGATGTGCGGAGGATAGTTTGGAAGGTATATGCCAAGAACCGGGAACTGGTAGTACGTATGCCGGAATTGTATGAGCCTTATGCTTCGCATCTGTATTTGTATGCTTCCTTCCATGCTTCTGTGAAATCGCAATGGATGAGCGAGGGATACCTGAAGGAAATGCTCAACTATTACAAAAACTGTGTTTGGACGGTTTACGATACATTATCGCACAAGGAATGGAATGTGCGGTATATTCCTGACCAGACGTTTAATATACCGGAGCAACTTTCTGACGATGAAAAAACGGCAAGGATCATCAGCAATAGTAACTGGCATAAAGACGCTTCACTGCAACAATATTTTAATCCGAAGAGCGGCACTGTACTTTGTATTTCCTCATTTATTGAGCCACAGGAATTAACCAATATGCTGGATCGTTGCGACGGCTCTACGGTGGTTTATTTCATTAAGATATCAAATGTATTGAAGCATTTCGCGCCTCTTAATTTACTGGGCCGGCTAATCTTCCTGCCTCCGCAGGATAGGCTTTCCAGGCTCCGCACCAGGTGGACGTTTTCACCTATCCGTTTCCAGGTATATAAACGGGAAAAAGAGATAGAGGAAATTTTAAGAAAGAGCAGTGTGATTGTGGGGGTGATATAAAATTTTAAGTCAAAAATTAAAAGTCGAAACCTGGAAGTGTGTACGATGTGTAAACTATGTTGAAACAAACATTTTAGCCAAGCTGGACATGTTGGTTTAATAGCTCAACGTTAAAATTGATTTTCGCTCCCAATGCTTTAAAAACTTTGAGAATTGTTTCAAACCTTGCGTCTGTTACACTGTTTTCCAGTTTTGAGATTTGAGCCTTTTGAACGCCAACTAATTTGCCCAATTGTTCCTGTGTAAGGTTACGTTCCTTCCTGGCATTCCTGATAGCTTCCCCAAGTAATTCAATGCTTAACTCATTTTCGAATGCTTCCCGTTTTGGCGTTCCACGTCTACCGATGTATTTGTCGGTTACTTCATCCAGGCTGAGCTGAACATTGAATTTTTCTTCCATCGGCAATTAAGTACGAAGTTAAAAGTTTCCTGAATAAGAAACAAAAATTTTCAATACCCGTTTATAAAAGGCAATATGGAACAATATTTGGACAGAACCTACATTACCTCCTTCTCTTTCATTTTCTCCACTGCGGTATATAGCTCATAGTAAGTTCCTTTATCAGTGATAAGCGATGTATGTGTGCCGCGTTCTATGATAGTGCCATGATCCAGTACTACAATTTCATCGGCTTTACGAATGGTGGAAAGGCGATGAGCAATAACAATGGAAGTACGTCCTTTGATGAGTGTATCTATTGCATGTTGTATCAACTGTTCACTTTCGCTGTCAACAGAGGATGTGGCTTCATCCAATATCAATATGGCAGGGTTGTATAGCAAAGCGCGGGCGAATGATAAAAGCTGGCGCTGTCCCTGAGACATAGAATTGCCACGCTCCATTACATCAAAATCATAGTTCCCCGGCAGGCGCATAATGAAGTCGTGCATACCCAGCATCTGGGTTACTTCTTTCACCTTTGAAAGTGGTATGTCGGCATTACGTAGCGTGATATTATCTGCTATGGTGCCGGAAAAAAGAAACACATCCTGGAGCACAATGCCTATATGGCTCCGCAGGCTGTAAATGTCGTATTCATGAAGGTCATGGCCATCAATCAATATGCGGCCACTTTCTATTTCATACAGCCTGTTGAGTATGCTGATAATGGATGTTTTACCCGCTCCGGTATGGCCCACTACTGCAAGTGTTTTGCCTGCGCCGAGCTGAAAAGAAACGCCTTTGAGCACAGGCACACCTGGTTTATAACTGAAGTGTACATTTTGAAATTCAACGTCTCCTTTAATTTTATCAGCTTTGAGAAGGCCGTTATCCGCAAGATATTCCGTGCTGTCCAATACGGTAAAAACACGCTCTCCGGCAATCAAACCCATCTGAAGGACGTTAAACTTATCCGCCATCATTCTTAATGGACGAAACAAAAGGTTCAGGTACAGCACAAAGGAGATAATAACCCCAACCGATGCACCATAATGCAATATACGAGATGCTCCATACCACACCAGCAATCCCATGGACGAGGCCAGTATAATCTCAACTATAGGGAAGAAAACAGAGTAGGCGAAAATGCCTTTTATGTTTGCGTTGCGGTGTTCCGTGTTGATCTCATTGAATTTACCCATCTCCCGCTGTTCAGCAGCGAATGCCTGTACAATGTACATACCCGTCAGATGCTCCTGCACAAAAGCATTGAGGGCAGCCACAGCATTTCGCACCCGCTGGAAAGACTTGTTGACGGCTTCTTTGAACCACCAGGTAGCTATTATCAGCAAAGGGAAAGTAGCAAGGCAAACAAGCGTCAGCCGCCAGTCTGTGAACAGCATTACTATGATGATGGAAATGATGGTAAGCACATCCGCAACAATGGAAATGATGCCTTCGGAAAATACATCGTTGATGGACTCAATATCATTAATGGTGCGTGTCGTAAGCGTGCCTATAGCGGTGTGGTCGTAATAAGAAATGTTCTGGAAAAGAATCTTTTTAAAGACGGTGTTACGGAGGTCATTTACTACAGTTTGTCCCAGCCAGTTGACACGGTATGAAAACCAGAACCTTAAAAAACTTTCCACCAGCAAAAGGCCAAACTGAAAAACACTTACCCAAATCAGGCCCAGCAGCAGATTGTGGACTATATATTTGTCAACAGAGACCTTTATGAGGAAAGGGCGCAAGGGGGACATTGCGGCAAGTACAATCGCCAATACCATGGCCGTGTATAAGGTTTTCTTATACGGCCCGGTGAAAGCGAATATCCGCCCCAACAATCTAAAATCAAAGACTTTTTTCTTTATTTCTGCTCCCATCTATAGCTTTCTTTTCCATATTCCTGATAAAACCATCAGAAGAATGACTTCATTTTTTCGGCTTGTTCCGGATTTGCTTCAAAATAACTCAGCATCTTTTTGCTGACCAGGTCTTTCACATCTTTTTTTAAACCGGGCATATATATCCTTTCTTTCGTAGCGCCTTCGTAATCGTAATCATGATTTGGGCATTCAACTTTGCAGACTAATATCAAACGTGATTTGAAGTTTGACTTTGATTTTCTAAGCAAGAGATAATCGACATCCGCAGGATTCTTTGCTTTTATGAATTTAGTTAACGCGCCGATTATGCCCAAAACTATTCCGTCTTCCAATGACCCCCCATTTTTAGTTCTACTATTACCGGCATAACTGATGATAGGTTCGTCCTGATAAGAACGGGGGAATGCGATACCGATCTGGTAATAGTTTTTCTTATAACGCTCATCAATAAAAATCGCGTTTGGTGCTGTGTTCCCCAAACGGCACTTTCTGTCAAACAGCATTATTATTCCATCAGGAAAATGATAAAAAATGCGGCTTGAAACCGGCAATAAATTATTCTCTAATAAAATACATGCATCTTTATTTAACATTGCCAATTCCAAAGCAACTTCACCTACTTCAAAATAATCAGGATAAGTTGAGAAAATAGTATTGCTTAACTCGAAATCCACTGTTAGTCCATTTACTTCCTTCTTTTCACCAGAGAACTCCCCGATAAACGCTCCTTGCCTAAAATTTAAACTATAAGTTTCATTATCATCAGAAATAAAAAAACTGACACGTTCAGAAACCGCAGATAAAAGGCTTAGATAAAATGACGTGTTATTCATCTCCGTAAGTATATGTTCGAGTATATTTTCCTTGTTGAATGTGCCTTTGACCGAGATCTTGTATGTCCTATCGTTTTCGACAAATACCGTAATGAATGGTTGGTGTCCGCCCGATAAATGAATAAATTGGGTTAAGATTCCTTTCAAAAGCAAAAGAACGCCCGGCGAATTTCTACTTCCCAGATACATGGCAGGTCTCAGTGCTACATGAGCCGCAAATTTATCGTATGTATCAAGATCTGTTATTGGCATAAAAAATCTTTACTGCTCCTCTTTCACTCCCATCAGATAAGCCTTAATAAAATCATCCAACTCTCCATCCATCACCGGCTGCACATTACCAACTTCATAACCTGTGCGGTGATCTTTAATCATTTTGTATGGATGGAAAACGTAAGACCGTATTTGGGACCCCCATTCAATTTTCTTCTTGTTGGAATTGGTAGCGTTGAGTATTTCCTGGCGCTTACGCATTTCCTCTTCATAGAGGCGGCTTTTCAGCATAGTCATTGCTTTCTCGCGGTTCTCGCCCTGTGTTCTGGCTATCTGGCACTCGACAACAATACCTGATGGAATATGCTTGATGCGCACTGCTGTTTCTACCTTGTTCACATTTTGACCGCCTGAGCCACCTGATCTGAAAAAGGACCATTCTATTTCTGCCGGGCTTACCTGTATATCTATAGTATCATCTATAAGGGGATACACAAATACCGACGCAAAAGAAGTATGCCTGCGTGCGTTGGAATCAAACGGCGATATGCGCACTAAGCGATGCACGCCGCTTTCCGCTTTGAGGAGACCATAAGCAAACGGGCCATCAAATTCCAGGGTTGCCTGCTTGATGCCTGCCCCATCTCCATACTGCACATCTATCTCGCTCACCTTCCAGCCCTGCTTTTCTCCATACATGCGGTACATGCGCAGCAGCATTTCCGCCCAGTCCTG
This sequence comes from uncultured Bacteroidota bacterium, assembly GCA_903887005.1. Classification (GTDB taxonomy): domain Bacteria; phylum Bacteroidota; class Bacteroidia; order Chitinophagales; family Chitinophagaceae; genus Nemorincola. The sequence goes on from CAISOH010000150.1 coordinate 18,984, forward strand.
GCTTTCGGTGCCGCCTGCGCCGCTGTTTATTACCAGCATAGCGGGCATTTCATCTTCCGGCTCATTCAGCGTGGACTTGAATTCAAGCTCGTCAATTTCCCTACGTGCCTTATCGTAAGATTCCTTGACCTCTTCTTCCTTTGCCTCACCCTCTTTCCAGAAGTCGAACAGCACGGCAAAATCCTCGATGGAAGATTTTACTTTTTCATAAAACCCAATCCAGTATTGATTGATCTTTATTTCTTTCAGTGTTGCTGTAGCGCGGGCATTATCGTCCCAGAAACCGGGTGAAAGGGTTAATTGCCGGTCATTTTCCAGCTTGGCCATCCGGTCGTCAATACGCAGAAAGCGGTGCAGATGTTGTATGCGTTCCCGCATCTCTTTCAGGTTCTCCTGTGTCATAGCGGGTGCAAAGGTAAGTATCTTAATGGCTTAATTGCGCAATGGCTTAATGGCTTAATTAATGTGAAAATGTGGAAATGCGAAAATGTGATGACCACAAGTTTAATGGCTCAATTGCTTAAAGGCTGAATGGCTTAATGTAATGTGACCATGTGGTTAATGTTAAAGGCATGGCCAGCATCATTTTCCAGTCCCCATTTTTGATCCTTGAATTCATAAAATATCCAAAGGCTGGCGCGATTTGCGTCAGCCTTCGGGGCGGGAAAATTTTATATGGAGTTTTTGAGGAGGGGAAATTCATTGTTTCTATTCAAAGTATATCCAATAGTATGCCAGAATCTTAATTTATTGAAAATCAATAATTTAAAATTTTACACAGCAGTAAAATTTATTCAATTCCGGAAAATTTTTCCAGATATTGGAAATCATATTGATATGGAAAGAAGAAAAGGATAAATAATCTGCAAAGTCTAAGTGTAATAAATATTGAATTTGCTATGTTGACGATTATAAATATGGCGATCAATTAGTTAACAATATTCAGCACAGGTGTTCCACACCGAAAAGGTGTGGGACACCCCCAAGACCTCAACAAAATACCATATTGACAGCATCAAAATATAGAATATGCCTGGCTAATAACTGATATTTATCATCGAGATCGCATTGTATTATCTTCTCATAAGAAGGATTGCCTTTATTTCCCAATTGAGTTTCAAGTTCTCTGAGGCTCCAATTATGTTCGGAAAGTTTGCCACGTTCATTTTTCAATGGAATGATTGTTAATTCAGGAAATATATTTTGGGGCATTAAGATATTGATTCAATTTATCTGTATGTCAAACCTAAGATTTACGATAATTTATACGTCTATATTATTGGCACAGGTATATACTATGCAATGTAATAATTAAATAAGCCTATGAAAAAGCTATTCTCTCTTACCATTTTAGCATTTTGCTTTACAAGCATACAAACCAAAGCGCAAAAGCCCTTTAATACAATGGATTCTATTGATGTAAATAATATTAATGCTGCCGTACTGGTGCATGGAGATATGTTTTGGGATCCTGCAAAGGGTGCAGCGCATTGTAATTTTCCGGCGAATGCTCCAACAAATATAAATTTCGCCAGCGCTTTGTGGATGTCGGGATACGATGGTTCCAGCCAGTTGCATGTGGCTGCGCAAACCTACCGGCAAGATGGCAACGATTACTGGCCAGGCCCACTTGACGCCAGCGACACGCTAACGTATAGTACATCAGGCAACTGGGCCAAAATATGGAAGGTAAACCGTTCAGACATACAATCCTTCCAGGCATTAACTACTCATACTACAAGTAACACACCACCCATGATACTGACTTGGCCTGCAAAAGGGAACGCTAATGCACAGGGCAATGGCGGAGCCGTTCTTTCGATAACAAATGACATGGCCCCATTCGTTGACCTGAATCACAATGGGATATATGAACCTTTACTTGGCGAGTATCCGGATATTCCTGGCGACCAGGCCCTTTGGTGGGTATTCAGCGACAACGGGCCTACGCATACACAAAGTAATGGAAAACCTTTAGGAGTGGAAGTTCACGCAATGGCCTATGGATATAACAGAGGAACACTTATTGACAATGTTATTTATTATGACTACAAAGTCATTAACAGATCTCCCAATACTTATACAAATTTCAGGTTAGGGCTTTGGGATGATGTTGATCTCGGTAGGGATTTTGATGATTTTATTGGTTTTGATTCCACACACAGAATGGGTATTGTATACAATGGTGTTGAAGATGACGGTGGTGGCAGTGGTGGCGGGCACCCGGCCAACTCGTACGGCAGAAAAATACCTATTGCAGGTATTACTATGGTCGTCTTACCTGGAGATATAGGTACAAGTTATGTTCCTGCCGGGAGCTTCATGTATTATAATAATGATTTCTCAATTATAGGGAATCCTTCTTCCGACACTGTCTGCAACTGTTATATGCGCTCAATGATTAGCGACGGAAAACATATAAAAAATGATTTTAAAGGCGCTGGAATGGGTAGTACAGGTTATGGGCCAGGACCGGATTGTAATTATTTGTTCACGGGTGATCCATCTGATTCTTCTCAATGGTCCGAATGTAGTGCTGGAAATATGCCCGGGGACAGGCGTTTTATCATAACCAGCAATGACTTTACTTCGAATCCAGGAAGCGTTCAGAACATAGTAATGGCTTTGGTTACAACAAACCCTGACACATTGAATGGCTGTCCTTTATCTGGCTTTGCAGGTATAAAAACAGTAGCGGATACCGCATGGGAAATTTATCATAATCCTCTGCCGCCAAATTTAGTTCCAATTTCGAAAGTATCAGCTGGCAATGCCATGAATATCTATCCAAACCCGGCACATGATAAATTGTATATTGAAAATACTGGAAACTGCATTGCAGATGAAACTATAACCATCTATAACACTTTAGGCCAGGTAGTATATGTCCCAATCAATAATACCGGGCAAAAATCAGAAGCCGATATAAGTCAACTACCTTGCGGATTATATAATATACTATACCGGAAAGGCAATATGCAAACAACTGCGAGATTTGTGAAGGAATAACCAATTTCCTGCTTATCCATGTCAGAATCAGGATGCCTTGAAACAAACCATACATTGAAACAATAAAATAATCTTTCTGAATTCCTGTGAAATTCAGAAAGATTATTAAATGGATAATTCTTACTTATTTATTCATGGTATGGTTATTACTACCCTCATTGATTTTATAAGTTACAATTACCCCAGCCATGCAAACTCCCATGATGAATAATAACCATCGGGGATCATTTTCAATAATCTTGCTCAATGGCAGGAAATACAATACTGCAATAAATATTATAAATAAATATTTTTGTTTCCTCATAGAAAATTATTTAGTGTGTGAAATTCAATAATTTACAATTTTGAGTTAAGAAGAGTACTAGTAGCGTTATAAATATCAATTATAGTGCCATAAATTTAAACAATTGATTTTCAATTAATTAGTATATTAATATGGCGATAAATATTCCATATTATGGAAATTTTGTCCAAAAAAGAGAAAAATTGATTCTATTCTCCCTGGTCTTAGGGAAGCTGAATTTGTATGCTGCAGAAGTTGTTCAATACAAACTATGCAAAATAGTTTTCAGAAGAAAAGCAATTCAATATCAGATGAGCAGCTAATCACCACATCAGCTAATCAGCTGATTACCGCATCAGCTAATTGCAAAGCTGTTTCATTAATTAAGTTCTGATTTATAGTAATTGGGTCTTTTTTTATGCCTTTTATTATATTGCATAACATTAGTACCCGGAAAATGATTATGAGCAGGCTACATTATTTCTTTTTACTTTTTTTGATAACGTTTTTCAGCGCATGTAAGAAAGACCTTTTGCATCTGCAGAAGGTGCAGCAACTTAACAGCAATACTACCTCCCGGCTAAACAATATCAGGTTTATCAACGATAGTATTTGTATTATAGCAGGGGGCGTACAATTCCTGCAATCAGAAGTACTCAGGTAACACATGGTATTCCCAGGATGTAAACGGGGATAATTTTACTGCGATGGATATTCATGGTGATGAGATTTGGATGTGCGGGTCGAACGGAGCAATGCTATAAAAATCTACCCTAATCCTGCACCTGATAGACTATTTATTGAAAATACTGGTAACAACTATGGAGATGAAACCATAATCATTTACAACGTCATAGGGCAAGCAATGAATGTTCCAATTGTCAAAAACAACAACGGATTCGTAATTGACATAGCCTGTTACCTGCAGGATTTTATGATGTGCTTTAAGGACTGCTGGTATGCAAAAAGCAGATAAGTTTGCAAAAGAGTAATGTTGCTATCTTATTTTCAAGCCTGAATTCCAACTACAGGCTTTTTTATGTAATTTTCAGCACGAAACCTGCATGGATGGAATTTATCAGAAAATACTACAAGCCTATACTGTGTTGTATTCCTTTGATAAGTTTGTTACTGCATTGGCACGTACTTAACTTAGACCTCGTAGGCATCCATGTATGGCGGCAAACTGAAACCCAAACAGTTATTAATAACTTCTACAGGGATGATATTAACATTCTCAATCCACGGTTCAACGATCATGCGGATACAGACAGGCTTCATAGGATGGAGTTTCCTGTCATGCAGTGGCTGTTCGCATGGTTTTACAGGTTGTTGGGGCCACATATAGCAGTAAGCAGAGTACTTACATTTATCATCGGCCTGTTTTCGGTTTATGGAATATTTTTTCTTTGCGACCAAATTTTCAGGAATAAAACTATAGCTACCCTCTGTGCCTGGTGTTTCAATTTCTCTCCTGTTTTCTATTATTATACAATTAATCCAATGCCGGATAATTTTGCTCTTTGCTGTGCTATCTGGTGTATAGGATTTTTCTATTCTTATTTAAACACAGTTAAAATAAAATATATACTTTTAAGTGCCTTATTTCTCTGCCTTGCTACATTAGCAAAGTTACCTTTCATAATATACGGCTCTTTTATTTTTACTTTTGCTGTTTTAGCATTAACGCGGAAAGTTCATACCGGCAAACAATTACTCCGGATTGCATTAATTTATTTATTGTTCCTTCTGCCGGCGATTGCCTGGTATATTATGGTGATACCGGGATGGGAGATCGGAGGTGTAAAGGGTATGCTGGATACAAGACTTAACCACCCTGTAATATTTGATGTCTTGAAAGGCACTCTTATTTCTATTCTTCCGGAACTGCTTATTAATTATGGTTCGGTATTATTTTTCATAGCCGGATTTTATTTAATGTTTAAAAGCAAGCTTTACATTAACCGGTATTTTCTTATTTTTCTTTTTTGGGGTATCACGATAATAATGTACTTCTTATATGAAATGAACATCATTGATATTGTGCATGATTATTACCTGTTCCCGTTTTTGCCTCCAATCTTTTTGCTTGTTGCTTATGGTTCATATCGTTTGCTGGCATGCGGCAATTTTTTAAGGCCATTATCGTTATTTTGCCTGGCTATACTTCCGCTAACAGCTTATTTGAGGATTGATTCACGTTGGGATACTTCAGACCCGGGGTTTAATTCAGTTTACTTTAAATATAAAAATCAGTTGCGTGACATAACTCCGCAAAATGCATATTGTATTACAGGTAATGATGTGTCACACTATATATTGCTATATTATATTGACCGTAAAGGGTGGGCTTTTGACAAGGACTTGTTTGATGAAAATATGCTGTCATTCTATATCAGTAAAGGTGCCGGATACTTATTTATAGATAGTAAAATTGATACTGTTCCGGGAATTAAAGCCCATTTAGATAAAAAAATATTTGATAAAGAAACACTTCGTGTTTACAAATTAAAATAACGAAATTCGCAACCATGTTCCGGTATTTATACTGCTTTTTTACTGTCTTTCTTATCTTGATTGCAAATTCCTGCAAGAAAGATCTTTTGCATTTGCAGAAAGTCCAACAACTTAATAGCAATACTACTTCCCGGCTAAATAATATCCGGTTTACTGATGATAGTGTTTGTATCATAGCAGGCGGTATACAATGGGAAAAGTCGGAAGTGCTGAGATCGACTGATGGTGGTTACACCTGGGTCGCCAATTCTTACCCTTATGCTCCCAAGGAAATGTATGGTATGGGCGTTTCACCAAACGGCAATATTTTTTTATCTGGTGTTGACGGCGATGTTTTACATTCTAAAGATAATGGTTTAACCTGGCAATTTAACCGTATAAACAATTGGTTAAGCTATGTAGGTGGATGTTTCTACACCCCTGATACCGGCATTTTTGTAAGCACCATTCTTCAGCGACAATGTACGATAACCCGGGTTGACGCCAACTTCAATATCATAGACGAAAAAACCTACCTGTTCGGATTGAATAATATTTATATGGTAAGCCCGGCAACGGGCTATGTAATTGGCTATGGGGCCGTAATGAAAACCACAGACCGAGGTAACACATGGTATTTCCAGGATGTGAACGGGGATAATTTTACGGCTATGGATATTCATGGTGATGAGATATGGATGTGCGGGTCGAACGGAGGTATATATCATACATTTGACGGAGGCGCGCACTGGACGAATTTTCGTAATGGCAACGATATAACATTGCCGAGGTACTATCTCCGTTGCATAGTATTTATGGATGGGCAAAACGGCTGGGCTGCCGGTGATGAGGGCAAGCTTATTTATTCAAAAGACGGGGGGCTCCATTGGTCTGAATACGACCGTTTCACCACAAACAGTATCCGGGGCATAGCAGTTTGTCCAAATGGAGACTTACTGGTAGCCGGAGACGATGGGACTTTGTTCCGCCTGAGTACAAAATAAAGCTGGAATTCTTTTCAATGAAAAACATTTTTTCCTTTATAGCCTGTTGTATCATTTGTATTGTATTGATTCAGTACCGGGTTACTAATTCAGGTATCCATACAGGGAAGCCATTAAAAGTGACGGTATGGGATGCCTTCGGATACTACGTTTACCTGCCTGCGATATTTATTTATCATGATTATAAAGAATTGAAATGGCTACCGGAAACAGATAAGAAATATGCGGTTACGGGCGGCGATGGCTACCAGGCGCAAAAACTTGAAAACGGGAATTATACTTTCAAATATCTTGGCGGTGTGGCTATAATGGAAATTCCTTTTTTTGTCATAGGCCATTACATAGCAAAACAGACAGGTTACCCACCCGATGGATTTTCTGCTCCTTACCAATATTCGCTTGGTTTCGGTGCTTTGTTTTATTGCTTCCTGGCTATTTTACTGCTTCGGAAAATACTCCTTTATTATTTTAGGGACTTTACTGTTTCAATTACTTTACTGCTGGTATGCCTTGCCACAAATTTCATTCAATACGCAGCCATTGATAACGGGCAGAGTCATGCCTATATTTTCCTTCTGTACTCCCTGATATTATACGCTACTCTGAAATGGCATCAGAAACCGGGTATTGTCCTGGCTTCACTGATTGGTTATATTACAGGGCTGGCAACAATCAGCCGGCCTACTGAAGCAATCATGTTGTTTATACCCCTGTTATGGAACACACACACTAAAGAAGCAGCAAGGGAAAAATGGCAATTAGTGAGACAAAACAAAAGCCATATTGCCTGCGCTGCAATATTTGGTTTCGTGGGAATACTGCCCCAGCTCATTTACTGGAAATTTTCTACAGGGTCGTTTATTTATGACGTAGGCAGCAAATGGGAATTTTTAAATCCACATTTCAGGGTATTATTTGGGTGGGAAAAAGGATGGTTTATTTACACGCCGGTAACCATCTTCTTTATTATTGGTATGTTTTTTATTAAGCAATTTCCGTTCAGAAAATCTGTATTGTGGTTTTGCTTACTGAACATTTACATCATTATAGCCTGGCATGACTGGCGGTATGGCGGCAGTTATTCAACGAGGGCCCTTGTGCAGAGTTACCCGGTATTCGCATTACCGCTGGCGGCATTTATTGAAAGGATACGTTTTAATAAATGGAGAATTGTAGTTTATATCGTGTTCATTTATTTATTGTCCGTAAACCTGTTTCAGATCACACAATATTGCAGCACTGTTTTGCATTACGACCACATGAACAGGCTTTATTACGGAAGGATATATCTCAACCCAAATCCTTCACCTGCGGATATGAGCCTGCTGGATAATGATGAAATACTGAATAATGAAAACAATTACAGCAAGAAAACACTGGCAAAAACAGATAGCGCACATCTGGTTAATTTTGCGGCTAATTCATCAGCATTATTAATAGAAACTTCGTTAGAAAACAATAACACAGCGACCGTAAAAAAGGATACCTGGATAAAGATTGAAAGTGATATAAAAGCGCCCGATTGCCTTTGGCAAAGTTATTTAAATGCTGAATTGCAAGCCGGTGATTCCATAAAACATGCGAGGGTAAGATTGTTCAGCCCAATCAGTAAGAATGAGGGAACCAACAAGTATGTATTTTACATGAGTGTTCCTGCATATTTTGAACATGCTCATGTAAAAGTTTATATCAATTCTGCTTTTAATTTTGAAGGGGTTGTTGGGCGATTTGTTATTACTCAAATGGAGAAATAAAAGAACCCAAAATACAGTTTAAAAGCCTAATCCAAATCCAAATTCAGCTAATTCAGCTACAGATAAATGAGTCTTTAAATAACCACATAAAAACAATTCTTTTACCGGGCCATGTTCTTTTTGTACCAGGTACAGATTGGCACCAAGTTTTTCATAAACTTTTCCTTGCATCTGGGCTGCCTGGTGTAAATAATACCCAACCTGGAGTACAATACCAACTCTTCCTATTAAAAATTCATTACCCGCAAAAACAGCGCTTTTATAAGAGTGTTCAGCTTCTGTGCCATTAGCCACGAACTGATTATTGAGCAAATAGGCGTAAATATTTGTATGGTAAGAGTAATCGAGGCCGCCAAAAAACTTGTTTTTACTAATCCATCGTTTGCTGACATACCCTGTTGCGAGGTAAATAGGGTAGATTGGTCCTAATGGCGCATTTGACCCATCGAAAGCAAGTGTAAGACGGAATTGGGCCAGCCATCGGTTTGGTAAAGGTTTAAGGTCTCTTCTGATACAAATTGGCGTTGAGGAAACCGGGTAATACTTCACACCAACATGCGCGCCATATAAATTAATACCAAGGTTTGGCTGGTGATAAGAGGCGTCAGAAATATGCGAAAAATTGCCGCCAACCTGAACATCCCAGTGGTTATTGATATGATACCTTATGTCGGTCATAAAGGAGGGGTAATCGTTTATATGGCTGCCAATGGCATTGTTTATAGTGTCCATCGGAATACGGGAATAAGCCCGGGTAACATATGCGATGCCATTGCCGATGCGTATAGTCCATTCCAGTTTTTTTCCTGTAACGAGGGGTAGCACGATATTTGGATAAATGCTGAAACAGCGGCCATAAATAGAATCAATACCATAATTTGTATAGGTGAAACCTATACCCAGGATCGGGTACCTCCGGCGTTGTTGCCAGGATTTTTTACCACAGGTCTTCCACTGGAAATTAAAATCCAGACCGGTTGACAATGCAGGAACAGGCAAATGGAATTTGGCTGTATGCTTAATAACCTTGCCCTCAAATGCATTGGCTTCAATACCAAATCCCGCCAATGATTTTTCTTCCTGTGCGGTACAGATACAGGTGGCGGATAAATAAAAAATAAAAAATAAAAACTGTTTGATGTAGCGCATTATATAAACCCGATGAACAAATATAACCACTTTTACAGAATTCGCTCAATGCATCCTGTCGCCTCTTGGGGCAAGCAGCTTTAATACTACTTCTTCTATCTGTAACCATTGCTGCCAGGCGGTACGGACTTTTCCAACAGGAAAGTATTGCTCTGCCAAATCTATAAATAAGCGATAATGCCCGGCTTCCGAAACCATAAATTTGTAGTAAAAATTGCGCATGTATTCTTCCTCGAGGCCTTCCGAAAGCAATCTAAACCGTTCACAACTACGGGCTTCAATAAGCGCGCACATTATTAGTTTATGCAGCATTCTTTCATCGGAAACTATATTCTTTGGCTTATGTTGCAGGAGCAGGTTTACGTAATCATCCTTGCGTTGCCATCCGAGTGCGTAGCCACGTTTTTTCATCTCAGCCCATACCATACGGAAGTGCCCCCATTCTTCAGTAACAACCGGCGACAGCGCATCTACCAATTCTGTCTTTTCGGGGTAGAGTTGAATAAGCGATATGCACTGTGTAGCTGCCTTCTGTTCACAAAAAGCATGATCTGTAAGTATCTCTTCCAATGATACAGACGCCAGATCTACCCATCTTGGATCGGTGGGCATTTTTAGTCCGAGAATGGAATTATCTGTGGTGCTCATTTTTATATCTTAAACGATTTCAACCTTGGATTTTCCTGCATATTGCCGGTACGTTTTAGTACCCCCCAGCTTTGTAATTGCCCTTTTATGGCGCGCCTGATGGATTTGTACAACACATACAGCATCAGCCAGCGATAAATAATGCGTTGTGGTATCAGCCAGACAAGCTTAAGCATATTTTCCTTTTCAAAAGCAAATGCAAGCACACCAACTCCAAGGTCTATCAGCATGAACAACCCATAGTATTTCAGTATCATCATTCCATTACCGGTAATAATTCCTACGAACATGAACAGGTCAACAAGAGGAGCTATGAGCGGTATCAGTATCTGGAACACAAGAATATTAGGTAATGCCACCCATCCCAAAGAACCATAAGTGCTGTTGAACAATGCATCGCGGTTTTTCCAGAATGATTGCATGACGCCAAAGCTCCATCTGAATCGCTGCTTTAAGAATTGGCGCATGGTTTCAGGGGCCTCTGTGAGAGCTATAGCTTCGTTCTCATTTTTTATTATATAGCCGGCACGAAGCATGCGTATGGTCAGGTCGCAATCCTCGGCAAATGTATCGCTGGTAAAACCTCCGGCTTCCTCAATCGCTTTTTTCCTGAATACCCCAATAGCGCCGGGCACTACGGTTATCGCATTAATCCGGGCAAAAGCATTCCTGTCGAAGTTCTGGCTGGTAATATACTCTATGCTCTGCCACCTGGTAAGCATATTCACCTCATTACCTATTTTCACATTACCTGCCACTGCGCCCACTTTTGTGTCTGCAAAATGACGCATGAGTAGTTCCAGCGCATTCGGCGCAAGATTCGTATCCGCGTCTATGCACAATACATATTCAGCATCCGTTTGAAAAATACCATAATTGAGAGCGGAAGCTTTGCCGCCATTGGGCTTCGTCAAAACCGTTACCTTTTTATTGCCCTTGAAGGCCGCAGCAACTTTTTCGTAAGTAGTATCCTTACTGCCATCATCAATAAAAATTATGTCGAAATCAGGGTAAGTGCTTTGCAGTAAATTATTAACTGACCTTACCGCATTTACTTCTTCGTTGTAAGCAGGCACTATAATACTCACACGTGTATTACCAGCCAATTGGGGGAAAGACTGCTTTTTCTCCGCGATGTATTCTTTCGTTGCGAAAAACGCCAGTATCAATATCCTGCCGATGGATAGGATAATGCAGATGATAAAAAGATACAATAGGGTATAGCTACCCCAGTAGCCAAACTCAGCCATATAATAGCTGAACTGGATAAAATAATAGTTGTTGCCTTTAGGCACTGATGGCATCAACTGATCCCTGTTTTCATTTACAAGGTCGGCAACGGTAGTGAAAGTATAACCCTTGTCTTTAAAGTATTTAATGATCCGCGGCAATGCTTTAACTGTTTCTTCCCGGTTGCCGCCAGCATCATGCAATAATATGATGCTGCCAAGATGCTCCTGCCTTACAACCCTGTTAAAAATAGTATCTGCAGTAACGCCTTTTTCCCAATCATTGGGATCTATAGATTCACCTACTGTAAGGTATTTATTTTCTTTGGCAAATGCTACGGGTTCCAGTTCTTCCATAGTCTCCGGCTCTGAGTCCGCATTAAATGGAGCCCTGAAAAGAACTGTAGAATGACCCGTGATGCTTTCTATCAGCAGCCGTGTGCTGTTAAGCTCCACCTGAGCCCTCTTCTTACTGATTTGCGCGATATTAGGATGCGTGAATGTATGGTTACCAATCTCAAAGCCTTCACGATATACCCTTTTTACAATTGGTATATTACTTGCTGCATTAAAGCCTATCATAAAAAATACTGCCGGGACATGCTCCCTGCTCAGTATATCCAATATCCGTGGGGTATATCGCTCATCGGGGCCATCATCAAATGACAACACAACTTTTCCGGGTTTCTTGCCATATTTCTTAATAACAAAAATAGAAGGCATGCTTTGATATACTTCGTTAGTAACCAAATCTTCGGCAGTATCTTTAGTAATATTTATGTATCCAGCATTAGGCGTACTAATGATGTCTAATATCTCACCTTCTCCTACATAATCCACGTCATAGCTTATTTTCACATTATTCAGCAGATCATAATTAAAAGTATCCACTGCATTATCACTAAGGTCTTTATTATAGAATGTCCAGAGCCTGCTGTCGGCAGATCCTAATTTCCATAGCGCAACACCTCCTACTTCATACTCTGATGCGAAGCGCATGGTATTGAAATTGGTAGCGGCATCCGTGAAAAATACTGTATGCTCTATCCCGCTTTCATCTGAATATTTGTAGCAGAGATTGTAAGTGCCCGTATCGAAAACAACCTTTGCATCCGATTCTGATGCTATGCTTAAAGCTTCTCCATAAGTAACGTCCTGTCCCTTATCTCCTTTTGCCCAGTCATATCCATATCCTGCAATTGCCAGCACTAATTTATCCGCCTCCATTTGCTTTACAGCATCATCGAGCGCAGCCTGTATCCATTTTTGTGAACAGATAGGGCCAGGCAGGCTACCGCTATTATGTTCATCATATGCCATCAGGAAAACATAGTCATTATACTTTGACAATTCCCTCAGATTATAATCAGGATTAAGTGCCGATACATCCTGCGTGACTAATAAGTGTATTGAATGCATACGCTTATACAGTTCCTTCATAAAAGAAACAAGCGGTTCATCCGATTTTTCCTGGAGTTCTTCAAAATCTATATTTACCCCGGCAAAATGATTTTGTTGTATGACCTTTACTATATCATTGATAAGCCTTTCTTTTTTTGGAGGATCGTTGAGTATTCTATGCAGGGGTGCGCCATTAAAATCTTCCCCGGAAAAATTAGATATAACCGCAACAACCGGCACCCCTGAAGCCTTAATGATCTCCCGCCCCCTGATATCATTATTCACTAATACAGTATCTGCAGCCGAATCAATGGTCATCCACAGAGGCAGCAGCATATTTAAGTCTGCAATGTTATTTTTTAATGAAAAATAAGCCTGTTCGTCGCTGGCGTCATAAAATGCAGCCCTTACAGGTGCAGCAAAAGCATGAAGGCTATCCGCCTTGCTGACGTACCTGATATGTTTTAACAGGGCTGCTTTACCGGTAATATATTTACCGAAACCCTGGTATTTTTTATCAATCGCTTTAATCGCAGCATCTTTTCCATTATTTAAAATTGCCTCATACTGGGAGTTGTCAGATTTTAGCTGCGGTATTGATGGAGTGAACAGGGTTTTCATGATTGCTACACCCAATATTCCCAACAAAACGACCGTGACCAGCAAAACTATCCTGAATGTCCACTTAAAGCGCTGCCAGCGCGTGGGTGAATTGGTTAAAAAAATTTGTTTTTGATGTTCCGGCATAGTTAGCAAAGATAATGGTGCGCTATCATATTTTGGAGATGGGACAAAACAGTTGAAATCAGGGAGCCCGGGTGTGCCTCATGTTCAGGATGCGGCATACCTATGCCAACATCCGGCAAAGCGTATTATCTTTACGCAGAATAAACATAAAAATGAGTAAAACAATTCTTGTTACAGGAGCAACATCGGGTTTCGGAAAGGCAATAGCTGAACGTTTTGCAAAAGAAGGCTATAATGTTTGCATAACAGGGCGAAGGAAGGACAGGCTTGAAAAAATAAAAGCCGAACTGGAAAAACAATACCCTGTGAGAATTATTATACATGCTTTCGATGTAAGGGTTAGAAAACAGGTGGAAGATGCCATGAACCATCTGAAAACACAGGTGGAAAGAATAGATATTCTGGTAAACAATGCAGGTCTTGCTTCCGGCATGTCGCCTATTGATGAAGGCAACATTGACGACTGGGAAACAATGATAGACACCAATGTAAAAGGTTTGCTGTATGTAACCCGTCAGATAGCACCGCTAATGAGAGCGCAGGCGTCTGGGCATATTATAAACATAGGCTCTACTGCGGCCAAGTTGGTGTATAGACATGGCAATGTCTATTGTGCTACAAAATACGCGGTGGATGCACTGAACCAGGCTATGCGCATTGACCTGCTCCCATATGGCATAAAGGTCACGGCAATCAATCCTGGCATGGCTGAAACTGAGTTTTCACTCGTACGGTTTAAGGGCGATGAAGAACGCGCTAAAAATACATATGCAGGCATAAATGCATTGAGAGCGGAAGATATAGCAGATATAGCCTGGTATTGCGCCAGTTTGCCACCTCATGTATGTATCAACGACCTGATAGTTACATGCCTCACTCAGGCGACGAGTGTTTATGCTATTAAGGAAGCGGAAAGAGTGAAACCGTAAACCCCTGACCCCTGAAGGGGAACCTGCTATATAGCTGTTTCAAGGTCATTTTACTTTGTCGTTCTATCAGGCAAGTTTTATTGGAAGGAGTAATTTATTTACTGACTTAATACTTGCGGTATCCGCGAAAAAATCAAGAGGTCTAACACTATGTCATCGTCAGGTTCTTTCATTTTTGAGTGCCTTCTAAGTTATTCCCAAATGGTGTAATTTTGTAAAAACGTTCGTATAATGAATACGGTTCATGCAATTGACAAGCAGATTTCCGACTACTTATTACATTTAAGTATGCAGCAAAAGAAGGCTGTTTTAAGTATTATAAAAGCTTTTGCGCCGGAGGAAGAAGATGAGTTTGATAAGGAAATGAACCTGCGCATTTCGGAATATGAAAGCGGTGCTGTAAAAGGTTACACATTTGAAGAATCAGCCGAAAGGGCAAGGCAGGCTTATAAAGCTTCAAAAAAATATATATAATGAAATATGCTTACCATTTACATCCTGAGGCAGATAAGGACTTGTCGAATGCGTACGCATGGTATGAAAACAATAAACTGGGATTAGGCCAGAAATTTATTGATGCCGTTTTAGAAAAAATTGAGACTATTGCCGCGTGGCCTGAGTTATATGGGAGTAAAAGGAAAGGTTATTGAGAAATAATTGTCAGCGCTGAATTCAAGCAGCAAATGCAACGTTATGTAAATTTAGCAATTTAATTGGTGAGGTAAAATTGTTCTTTTTTCTAGGCCTGTTGTTGAGCTTTTCTTGCACTTTATCTATCCTG
>CAISOH010000151.1 GCA_903887005.1 uncultured Bacteroidota bacterium
TAGTATATATAAACATATATTAATAGTACAAGAAAATGTTTATGGAAAATTGTAAATAATTTTGCAATATAAAAAGTGGTTTGAATTCGCATTGAGGCATGAAAAAGTTGCAGGTTTCAGCGCATTGTCAAAAAACAAACAAAATCCTGAAAGTATTGTCTGCATTACGTTTCTTAGATTTTTAGAATTAAATATCGTACTGGTAATAATTCGGGGCGCTGTCTTTTTTATGACATTGACTCTTAAAATCAATTGTCCAAAATGCCAGAAGGTTTATGAAACAGTGAGTAAATTTGATTTAATAACTGCACTCGAACACAGTTAACCGGCTTGCTTATTAATGATTTTTTTTAAAACAACTTTATATGGATATTTATCTTAGAGAAGCAATTACAGAAGCTAAAAAAGGCCTGGAGGAAGGGGGAATACCAATAGGCTCAGTCATAGTCCATAATGGAAAAATACTTGGCAGAGGCCACAATAAACGGATTCAGAAAGGAAGTGTGATTCTTCATGGAGAAATGGATGCATTTGAGAATGCAGGCAGGCAACCTGCTTCAGTGTATCGGGATTGTACATTATACACTACTTTATCGCCATGCCCCATGTGTTCCGGGGCTATAATACTTTATGGCATTCCTAAAGTTGTAATTGGAGAGAACAAAACCTTTTCAGGTTCTGAAGATCTTTTAAAGAAAAACGGAGTTGAAGTCGTTGTTATGGATAATTATGAGTGCATTGAAATGATGGAGGATTTCATAAAAAACAATCAGGAATTGTGGCATGAAGATATTGGAATATGACAAAAGCTTTCTAATCCATACTACAAACGGATTTACATTGACATGTATAAATCAAGGCTTCAAACAAAAAACATATAATTTTTCAGGGTGTCTATACTGCGACAATTTAGTTCAATTAAAATCATCATTATAAACGTGCCTGGTCCTTAGCCACGCTCCGTTACCACCTCTGTAATTTTGCCATCCGCCAGCTGTTTTGCCTCCAAATTTTGCAGAAATACCCGCAGTTACATAACCCATTGCGCCATATCCCAATTCAGTAAAGGCTCCTAAATTACCGGCAAACATATACCTGAGCCCAAGTGCAGTCATAGAATAAATGAAGCCGCCAACTTGTATTTTTGGCATGTTGGGGTCAGCATCTCCTGTTGTATTAACCTTTAAAGACCCATATCCAGCCGCCACTCCCGTATATACATCCGCTCTATTACTTTTCAGATAATGGTAGTCAATCTTCGCCATTGCAGTTATTATACTTAATCCCATTCTATATGAATATTTTTTGAGTGTACCTGTTGACGGGTCCGGCATTTCCCATTCTAATAGAGTTGAAGTTGCACCTACATATCCCATCTGAATGCCGACATCAAGTTTTTTAGCAACACCAAATAGTAAACCGAAAGTATATGGACCTGAGCCTTGAACAGCATCTGAATTTTGGTTTAAGCCTGCGAGTGAAATACCAGTTGAAACAGTACCAAGTACTAACGCAGGATAATTTGGATACCCATACCCTGCAAAAAAATGTACTGATCCTTGTGTTACAACCTGTGCATATAATCGTGATTTATTTACAAAGGAGCAGAGGCTTGTCAATGCCAATAAAAATATAATTTTAAATACATGTTTCATATTATTAAATATTTAAGCAAATAAATTACTATTTTTTATCTCCAGAAAATAAGTACCTAAAATAGTCCGATTTATAATTATCGTAAAGGTAATATATTATTTAAGTAAGCGTTATCATTTTTTTGTTAGCATTTGTGGCTTCCGACGTCCCGTTTTGGCATCAGGGACTAACCAAGTAATAAGTGATGGAATATTTCCGACACCTCCTTCTACACAACTATTGGTATCGTTCGGCATATCGAGGTTTGCCGCCAGTTTCCTTCAGATTTGCAGTCACCTACGACACACATGCTCTTGACTGGTACTCCCTGCTGTAATGTGAATTCGGGACTTCCACCCTATAGCGCATATCCATGCCTGACACACATAAAAAAGAGGCCAACCTTCCGGCAGCCTCTTTTTTATTTTGATTCTAAATTTATAATGGTTGTGTAACAGCATTCATTTGAAGGGTTACAGCGGTTTGTGCCAGGAGCCTTCCGTTTATAGATGCGCCTGTTTGCAAATTGATACCTGTCTTTCCTAAAATATTCCCTTCAAAATGACTGGTTGTTCCAAGGGTAACGGCACCGGCAGTCTGCCAGAAAATATTCTTTGCCAGTGCACCTCCGGCCAGGGTAATTCTTACAGCAGAACTCATAGTAAGAGTACCTGCAACCTGGAATATCCAGATATCGGTTGGTCCGCCGGAAATAGTAATATCCGTTGGGATGATAACCGCTGTTGTCCATTTATAAAGGCCGGGTGTAAGTGTTTTGCCTCCTATATTTCCTGCACCCAAATTCAGGAAATTTGGATTAGAACGTCCTGCTGCGTCGGTGTATGCGGTTTGCATATTACCTATAGCCGTGGTTAACATGCTTGAGCTGGTCACCTTGCATGCAGGTCCGGCAGCATCCACTGTATATATAGTACCGGTCACTTCTGCGCAACTTACCAGTAGTGCTGCGCCTGTTATCGGACTTGTACCAATATTACCTGTAATAGCAGATTTATATATATCGGTAATTCCTGATTTTGACAGAATCGCAAAATTGCCTGCAACCCCAAGATTTACAGGTCCCAGTGCCGCACTTTTACTGTTGGGTGTTGCCGTTGTTGTGCCGGAAGTAACATTGGTATCCTGATTTTTTGTACAACTTCCCATTAATGCAACCAACAATATTGCTGAGATTGAAAATAAATTTTTCTGTGTCATTTTATTTATAATTGATTGTGACATCATTGTCACAATCACTAAGGAATAAGAACTATGCCATTTGATCTTTAAAATAACCAATTATCAAATTATTAACAAATAAAATTATTATCGTCATATAAATTATTATAGAATAATCGAGTGCTTTGGGATATCCCCGGCTTGACTCCATAATTTGGCCAATAAATATGCCAGCTAATTGGAAAAAACTATACCGGTTACTAATTGCCGGTCATGTAATTTATACTGTCTTTCTCCGTTTAAGATAATGTCAGTCCGGTTTATTGTCATCGTTCCTTAGCGCTAACGCAGCCTGTAAATACGTAGTATAGTACTGTTCAGCACAGAAACAGAATATTCAATATTGGGGTAAGGATAATCACCGGGATGAAGCCGGAAATCAGTAACAAAGTAATCCGCTTCATCAGGCGATGTAAATTGGATGCGACCCCTGTCCCGCTTTTGTACCAGCCGTATATTTACCCGCATTGGCCGCTCTATTGCCGGATCACAGGCTACCTTAATACTGTCTGATGGATGCTTTGTAAGTAAATAAGTCAGCGCCTGCGCAGAGCATGGCCCCCAATAATCCAGATCATAATGACCGCGCAGGTATTCCTTATCATGAGATACCAGACGGTTAAAATATACTTCCTGGAAAGGATGGTTCCTTATCATAAAATATCCGAGGAACCCAACCTGTATCAAACAAGCCACTTTTACTATGGCTGCGTATTTACTGTTTAAAGTTTTATGAATGAAGTATAAGGCCATAAGCACAAAAGGAGGATACACAAAGTAAAGATGCCGCCAATCGTCATAAATCACGGAATGAAACACGATGACCAAAAATATGGGAACTGAAAAACAAAACAGGTAAAGAAAAAAATTGCGCTCCCGGGTATTTTGGAGGAAATGCCATGGCCGTTTAAAAAACTCAATTGTTACGAACAGCAGCCCGGTAAACCCGGTAAATAACCATAATACAGGATTGGATATTAAGAACCATATCGGGAAATAAGTTAACGGCAGTTCATAGGAATGGATCATTTTGCCATTCAGCAGCACATATGCATCCCAATGATAGTGCAGCATTTTCCGGAACGATTCTATAAAATAATGAACAGGGCCATTCCATAAAGCAGGCCAGGCTGCATACAGGCAAAGACAGAAACCTGCCGAAAATACAAGCAGGTTCATAACAGATCCTGCAGCATTCCTTTTTTTAATGAGATCAGTGATTATATCCATCACCATAAAAAGACTGATAATGGCTGCCAGCATTACTCCCATTACCCTTATACTGGTGGAAAAACCGCATAACATACCCACAATAAAGTATAGTACCGGTTTGTTCTTTTCAGATGCAAGCTGATAAAAGGTGAATGAAAAAATAAACATAGACAGGAAGGGAATGTCCTTGCTGTTGAAATAGGAATGAGCGTATAGCCTTGGGGCAAACGCAATCATAATAGACCCTAAACAAGCCAGGAACTGGTTTCTGAATAGCCTGTAAGCCAGTATATACAATGATAAAGCGCTGAGCAGGAAAAAAATATGAGTTGCAATGTGCCTGTAGAGGTAAATATCCCTGCTGTCTGTCAGGTTCAGTTTTTTTTCAATGATCGCGAGCAGGAATTCAAAACCCGCGCCATGATTATCGAATTCCTCGATAAAGAGATTATGCGCCCCTTTAAATGCATAATCATAGCAAAATATCCCCGTCTGCCGCTGCTCCGGCTCATCCCAGCTGATACCATAATCCTGGTAAACGATCATGCTGATGACAAGGGCAAACAGAAAAAGTAGGATACCCGGATAATATGTTGCCAGCCTGCTTTTCATAACAACAGCTAAAATAATGTTTAGTTTTATAGGGCATCAACTTATTTTGCTGCAGCAATATTTAAGTACAGTTAAAAGATTTTTTTCACCCGCCGTAGTTTTAACGAAGGTGGGTTCCCGGCATTATTTCATCTGTCACCGTCCTTGGAGCCTGCCCTGAGGAATCGAAGGGTCACTCCCTTGTACGTCTTGTTCACTTGTCATCCTAAGCGATAGCCGAAGGGCTATTCATCTTATCCTTATAATTCCAGGATAACATGAAATGCCCCGTAGGAGGCTACCGGTTTGTAGTAAAAAAATACGACATGCCGTTATGCGCCATAGGTGCTACCCAATCACATGAAGGGAAGATTCCATAAACGGCGCTAATGTTGAAATTCTAAAACAACACATAATAACCCCATCGGGGTGTGTGTCACGAATGAAAAGAAAGATAGTTCTTTTCAATGCTGTATAAAAGATGAGAGTCGGCCTCTCACACACGCCACCCAGTTGGAGTGTGTAAACCATCTAAAGGTGCTATGCTCAAAAGGTATGGTGCTGA
>CAISOH010000152.1 GCA_903887005.1 uncultured Bacteroidota bacterium
CGGGGTAAGAATATTTTATTGTTGGCTTTAGCCGAATCTACACAACACAAGTTTTGTTTCATAAAGAGTAATTTGGGCTAAAGCCAACCCCATTTTTTTTACGACCCCGGCCTGAAGTCCGGGGCAACTGTAAAAAAATATTTTGCCAAAAAGTGTAACGAATTTACTTTTAAGGTACTAACACACTTTTAGGTTTTGACTTTTTTATTTTGACTTAAAACCTTACTGCCTACCGTGCAGGGTTTCCAGGTATAGGCACAGGCACCATACTATTTTCATGGTCGGCAGGATACAATTTCATGTAGTAGGGGTAATTTTGTTCCGGGTGCATATCCAGGCTAAGTCCCTTTAGTATTTTTACCCGTGATTTGCGGAGATCTACTTTTTCAAGAAAAGGCGGAAGCGCCGGAGTAAAGGTATATTTACCATTATCCCAAAACACATAACCACCCCGTTTGGGATCGTAATAGGTATAATAATCCGGAAAATAAACATGGGCTGTAGCGTTATAATTATGGGTGGCAGCCCAGGGTGGTATGGCCTCCACTTTCTTTGTATTATTAGTTTTTTGCTTTTGCCGGACATATCCGGCATCATTATTTTGAGAATAACCAATAGCAGGTATAAAATTAGCCAGAAACAATAAAGCCATTAATCCATTTTTCATAAAAAATCTATTTAACCCTTTAACCTTTTAACCCTTTAACCAATTAACCCTTTAACCTTTTAACCAATTAACCAATTAACCAATTAACCAATTAACCTTTTAACCTTTTAACCTTTTAACCTTTTAACCAATTGAGTCATTAAGCTATTAACATTATTGTGCCATAAAAATATTTTTTTTATAAATCATTGGCTAAGGATATTAAAAAACTTATTTTTATCCAAATTTTCACATTATGAACGCAACAATTGGGATTTACGATAACCATGACCTGGCTGTAGAAGCAGTAGCAAAATTAAAAGAATCGGGCTACCCTGTTTCTCAATTATCTATTATGGGCAGGGCTGAGACAGAAGTGATTGATGATAAAATGCACATAATGCCCAAAAACCCGTTAAAAGTTGCCGGACTGGGCATTGGCACTGTATTAGGCACAACATTAGGCATACTGACGGGCGTGGGCATTTTTGCCATTCCTGGTATGGGCTTATTGTATGGCGCGGGCGCAGTAGTAGGTGCAATTGCAGGTTTTGATTTCGGATTGATAGGCGGCGGCATTGCTTCCGCTTTAGCTACGGTAGGCGTAAAAGATGAGAACCTGAAAAAATATCATGACGCTTTAGACGCCGGTAAATTTATAGTGATAGCCCATGGCAATGAAGAAGAGATAAACAAGGCAAAAGACCTGCTTTATGAGCATGATACTCATGAGGATATTACATTGCATTAAAAACCTGAAAAACCTGCCCCCTCCCGGTGAATTAGCGGGACAAATGCCGGGACTATTTTTTAAAAAGTGAAAGCGTTGACAGGCTTGCCTTTCATGGCTATTTGTTACCGGGTTTTCAATAGTCAAATGATCATTTGCAGGATTAGGATAGATGGCGAGCCTGTCCTGAGCTCCGATAGCTATCGGAGTCGAAGGAGGAGAGGTCGTAGTTCCCCCATGAGTTGTGCGGAAATTATAACCATTGGGGCCGATAAACGGTGTCATTTTGTAATTAATATTCCCTGCATCTGTCCATGCTACTAAGCTAATGTCAGATACATTATTGCAGGGCGTACTGGAAGAATTGGCAGAGTTGGAGGGTTTAAATAGTTGTCCCACATCTTCAAGATGTGGGACAACTACCACAGCTTACTCCTTCACCACCCTTCTCATACTCCTTTCTCCATTTGGCTCTACTACTTCCAGAATATAAATTCCCTGTGCAAAATACCGCAAAGACAAAGTATTCTCCCCCTTATGCAGCGCGCCCTGTTGCAGGCACCCCCCTGCCACATTAAGAATACGATATTTTGTAATTTCTGTAACGCCAGTAATATGCAGTTCATCACTTACCGGATTAGGATACACCTCCCTCTCCTTCGGAGAGGGTTGGGGAGAGGTACCCATCACACTCTTACAGCTATCCATCTTTATATAGCGCACACGGAAATTAAATCCATCGGCTATATAAATATTACCATTATTGTCAAGGTAAACCAAACCGGGTTCAAATAATTCAGCAGCAGTTGCTGGTCCTCCATCGCCACTATGCCCCCCTTTTAATGGTGTGCTATCAGCGCCATAACCATTCCCGGCTATAGTTGTAATGATGCCGTGCCCATCAACTTTACGGATACGATTGTTGTAACCATCACCGATATAGAAATTACCGCAGTTATCAGGAAATACACCGGATGCACCATTTAATCGTGCCGCTGTTGCCGGACCACCATCACCACTAAATCCTGATACGCCATTCCCAGCTACCGTAGTTATGATGCCGTCAGTATTAATTTTACGGATACGCCATTCCCCATCAGAGATATACATATTGCCAAAGACATCCATTGTTATCTGTCCAGCAACACTAAACGACGCTGCGGTTGCAGGCCCTCCGTCGCCACTGAAACCACTTATTCCATTTCCTGCAAAAGTGGTAATAATACCTAAAGTATCAATTTTGCGAATTCTATAATAACCATTTATATAAATGTTTCCAATGGCATCGCTACAAATACCAACCCCCCCCCCCTAATCCTGCGGCAGTGGCAGGTCCTCCATCACCTGAAAATACCAACCCATTACCGGCAAAGGTGGTAATAATACCAGCAGTATCCACTTTGCGGACGCGCGCATTTACTCCATCATATATATATATATTACCTTTTTTATCAAAAGTAATACACTCCGGAAGATATAACTGAGCGGCTGTTGCCGGTCCATTATCTCCGCTAAAGCCCTGTGTTCCATTTCCTGCAAATGTGCTGATAATACCGGTAGGATTTACTTTACGTACTACATTGTGAGAATTATCACTGATATAAATGTTAGCTTTAGTATCAACTGCTACTGAGCTAATTACCCCAATTTTAGCAGATGTTGCAGGCCCGCCGTCTCCGCTATATCCAGCTAAATCACAACCGGCAATAGTAGTAATGATTTGCGCAGATACATAAGAATAACTAAAGACAAAAAACAGTAAAAAAACAAAAGAGTGTTTTTTCATAAAAATAGTTTTAATGAAACAAAGTTGTTCCGCAACTTGAAGTTACGGAACAACTTATGTTAAAGTTAATTATTTTTTCACAAACATGGTATTTCCTGCAGGCACGCCTTCCCTAAATACACTGATAATATAATTACCATCAGTAAGGCTGCTTACATTTACTTTCTGTTTGCCCAAAACTAAACTACCATCAGCAACAATTTGCCCAAGCACATTTTTGATACTATATCTGTCGGCGTTATTGCTTGCCGGATTATCAATTGTAATGTGATCATTGGCCGGAAGAGGATAGATGGCGAGCCTGTCCTGAGTGATAGCCGAAGGGGGGGAGGCCGTCGTTCCACCATGAGTTGTCCGGAAATTATAACCATTGGGGCCGATAAACTGTGTCATTTTGTAATTAATATTCCCTGCATCAGTCCATGCTATTAAGCTAATGTCAGATACATTGTTGCAGGGAGTGCTGGAAGAATTAGCATAGTTGGAGGAAGTAGCGGGCCAGGCAGTGTTGACCTCGAAATAAACTGCAGGGCCACCGGGGGATGGCGCCAGCCCCGTCCCGCACATATTCATTGGGCTCATCATAAAAAAGTCGTGATTTACACCAGGAATTAGAGGCAGATTAGCACATTCTGTGACTATGTACTCGCTCGCTGCATTAGGGCCAAATGCCACCGTTGGACAATAATGATTGTATGTATAGAAAGGGCCAGGAGGAGAATAAGTACCAAACGGCGGTAGCCACCACAAATTTATCCAATTTGATTCCATTGTGCCGCCAGCAGGCCCATAAACCCTGACATCATTATTGTTAAAGGTAGTGGTGTCGAGGTATTCACAGACTGCCTGATACTGGCAAGGGTATGGAATTAATGTTATGGGATTGGTATTGGTAAGGTAGTCATCGTTGGCGTCAATACGCGGACGGCTATATTGTACATAAACACCCGGTGTAAGACAGGGCACCAACGGGCCTATTGGATTAGGTGGCGTAACAATTGCGGCTATGGGGTCCCATTCCTGGTACCACATCATATTATTACACTGGCATACATGCACAATACTTGCAACAGGGTGTGTGCCGCCACCGGCTACCGGCCTTTCTACACCCGCAACGTCAGGCTGCCAGCTATCTACAGTAGGTAGTGCGCCGAAGCTTATATTTTGAGGCCCTGCAAGTAAGGCATTATATAGATTCAGCCTGCCAAACGTTGCAAACACATTGTAAACAGGCGCGGGGGTTGTTGCATCATAAGTAACAAAAAACTGGTCACACAAGGGCATGCCGTAAGGTATCAGCATACTGTTTTGCGCCACCACATCCAGATGCACAGTCCCGATAGGCGTCCACGGCATCGCTACCGGTATTATCTGGAATGAATTGGGTGTGACCGTAAATGGACCAGGACCCGGAACGAGGTAGTGGATATTATAATAATCTATTTCCACCAGAGGAGGGGCAGGAAAAACAACATTAACTACGAACGCTACGGCCATAATAAAATCCTGTGCGGGGGTAGGAGAGGAAAGATCGTTGCCGAGTATCACATCGGGGCAACCGGCCATAGTATTACCGGAAGCTCCGGGGCCAAAAACGGGGTAAGTGGTGTTTACACTGAACCCAGGCATGTTAAGATCAGTAACTACCACGCCACCCGGGCCGCCATAGGCACAGGCGCCAAGCCTGCCAAACGGAAAATTGGGATCACCAGTCACCGGGTAATCAATAACAGCGGTGTTGATACCGCATCCTACAGCGGCAGGTGTAACCCAAGGCATATCAGCCATAAACGGCGGTATCAGTGTTTGCGCAAAGGCCGCAAACTGCATCATCAGGCAAGCAACCAGTGCAAGGCCGGATATTATTATCTTTTTCATATTTTTTTGCTTTTTGTGTGTGCGTTTTTAAAATTATTTTCCTGTTGTATGTATGTATTTCTCCCGATCCATACACGGTATCCCGCCGCATCGCTTTATAAGAGCGCATAAATAAATAGGAAAGTGATAAACTGCATCCATAATGGTGGTTTTTATCAGATAAGAGATAAACTTTGTTAATAAATGTTAGCCATTATCATTAGCTGTTTGCAGTTTGTAAATTAATACAAATCTATGCCACGTATTATATATAAACAATGTATTTAAAGCTCCCATCTTCCGGCTTTTTAGCCATAATTCCGGGCTTTTCAGACATAATCAGGGAGCTTTTCAGCCGTATATGGAGCGCTTTTTGGACAAACATTAGAGTATATCAAATGTTTGTACTGGAATTTTTTAAGAAAAACTGATTATACTGTAATCAGGATAAATTAGTGCATTTATTAATTGTCCAGATCACTATTTTGTCATCGCGCCTTAACCATATTCAATAAAAATAAATTATCCAAATTATTTGGAAATGTCAAAATTATTGTTTACATTTGTGGTGAAATTATAATATTATTACGAATATTTAAAATATTATAGCATGTTACAGCGCAGAAAATGCGCAAGAAATGCGCAACAGTGCGCAAAGAATGCGCAAGAAAATGTGGATAAAATTTACCTATTTCATTGATTGTCTCGGTCGAGTAGAGCAAGAAGTTTCACCTCACCCTCTCACAGAACCGTACGTGACAGTCTCCCGTCATACGGCTCTTCTTATTCAGTCTTTTGCGCTATGGCGTAAAGCCATGCTTCCAATGTGCAAATAAATATAG
>CAISOH010000153.1 GCA_903887005.1 uncultured Bacteroidota bacterium
GCAGATGTGTGTTAAAAAAAATTAGAGTAGCCACAAAGGGCCACTCTAAACAGGCTGGTATAAAACCGCCTTAAGGAACAAATTTAAATAAAAAAGTGCAGAAAGATTAGGTAATGAACACAGAATCTGAAAGGGTGACATTATTGCCCATACATAACAAAATAATACCACCCTTTCAGGGTTTATCCTCATTTTCTATTCTTTACTATAATAATATCATCCCTGTCAGGATTAAAAACGATAAAGTGTTGAAGTGAATATACCCACCTGAATAGGTGTTACTACTCAGATCAATGAGGAAGTACTGTTTAAAATAAAGAAAATAACGCTGGTCATTGCGAGCCGCATAATAATTTTCCGATGGGCTTTCTTGTTACTGTCCTTGCGGCGAAGCAAACTCACAAAACTCGTCTTCGATTTACTTGAGATTGCTTCGCCGTTTGGAGCTTTCACGCATTTATCAAAGTAAGTTCCCGGCTCGCAAAGACTGTAATAATTACTACCTGAGTAGTAACCCAAACCTTAATTCAATATTATTTTTTTCAATAAGGGCACCGGGTATTTACCTGAATTAAATCTTATGAAATATACGCCTTTCGGCCAGTTTGCAATAGAAATATCTGACTGGCCATTAAAATCCCCCTGCCACATTACTTGTCCCAGGTAATTTACAATTACAGCATTTAATAAACCAATGCAGGAATTTGTATTGATATGTAAGATATCATTTGCCGGAACAGGATATACACTTATTTCCGGTAAAGGATCATTTACATTCGGAATTGCGGTCTTGTAACCATAAGGATAAACATATGTGCATGGAACAGTTGGATCTGGTGAAAAAGTGACCGGATCATGGATGAAACATATAAATTGCATATCGCTGCCCCCATCATTAAGACCGGGAATAAGCCCCCTGCTGCTGCCCACCCCTTCAATCACATAATAACCCGGATCCGTAGTCAGGTAACGTTTATGGTAAACCCCGCTTAATAATATGGAGTCAATAGCTGTAACTTTTATGGTGCCGCCATAAGAAGGGATCATACTCCCAACCCCTGCATTATAGTCAAAAAGCAACTGTTCACCGGTTCCTGCCAAAAGAAAAACCTGCTTCCCGGCCTCCCGGTATGCCCCATAGTATATGTCAGGAGAGGACGCATCTACAGTAAGGATGGGTGGATGAGTGCCCGAACTCACAATCTGCATATAAGAACGGGAAAAAATTTTATGATACGTCTGACCATTTGCGTTAGTATCCTTTCCGTTAATAAATAAAATATTATCAAAGACTTCAGTGACTAACTCCATATCATAGATACGGTACCTCCAGATAGCGCTGTCTGCAGGCATAGAAATATATGCCTGGCAAAAGCCGCTCAGGGAAGAAAAAAACAGGATTATTAAGAATAGTATCTTCTTCATTTATGAATATAATATGCAATTTAGTGAAATGATTTTACATTAGAAACCTTGACAAAAATAAGCTCAGAACTATTTCACACTAAAAGGCACCGAAATTTTGATCCCTATATTTCTTCCCATATTATAAATCCCTGAATGGCCGCGGGGATCATTGGGGTATGGTTCAAAATATTTAAGCCTGCTTAGATTATCCTGGTAAACGGCGCCAAATAAATTATTCCCAAACACGCCTATATTGAAAACTGTTTTTCCCGAATGATTAGTAATGTCTGTACCTATGCCGGCATTAAATAAAGAATATCCGGGCGTAGGGGTTTCGGTATTATTTGCGAGATAAACCCTATCCTGTTTTGCATAAACAGCCAACTGGATTTTTACATAACTATTTTGCAAACGCTTTGCAGGATGCTTAAAGTTGGCGCGAAGCTCGGAAACGCCATGTACCGGCGGAATAAATGGCAAATATTTTTCGCTGTCATTTGGTTTTATTCCGTTCACGCCTTCATTAACCGCATAAACCACCGATAAGCTATTCTCGAAGTGCAGCCAGTCGAGGGGATGCGGATGGATATCAAAAGCTATTTCACCGCCATAAAGCCGGGCTTTTGCCGCCTGGAACCGGAATGTTTCGTTGCCGGGTATTATTACAGAATCAAGCCCTTTGGAATTCATCAGCTTCCGGTTATAAATATAGTTGGTAATGTCGTTATTAAACACAGAAAGATTTACAGACAAATGCCTTAACGACAATTCCAGTCCCAGATCTTCCTGCAAGCTGAATTCCGGTTTAAAATCCGCATTGCCTAATTGGTATATATTAGTTCCCGGGTGCACGCCATTGGCAGATATCTCAGCTATATTCGGAGCGCGGAAACCCCTTGCTACATTGCCTTTTACAGCGAACTCTTTTGAAAAAATATAAGTCATGCCAAGACTATAAGTCATGCCGGAAAAAGTATGGTCGTAATTATAAAACTGCTGGTTAGCTCCGGCAATATTGCTTCCTGAAACATAAGTATCAAATCCGGTAACAGGATCAGGCTTTGTGTATAAAGCATCGTTATGAAAAGTACGGTTGTCATATCGCAGCCCGCCTGCAATATCCAGCTTGCCTATATTTCTTTTGAGCATGGCAAAAGGACCAAAGTCGAATTGATGATAAGACGGTATTACAAATTCAGTCCCCTGTGTTACATCATTAGTTTGATACATTCCGTTTATCCCTGTCGTAATATCCCACCCGGCAATGTTGTGAAAATAATATTTCACATCATAGATATAAGTATTTAGCTGCAGGAATAATCCTGGGATATCCGGGTACTGAGGATGGCTGAACTCCCTGCGCTCGCTTCGCTCAAAACCTGCATTCACTACCAGTAATCCATTAAACAGATTAAAGTTGCTGGAAGACATAGCGCGGTAGTGCCGGATGTGCTGATGTAATACAGGCAACTTATACGTACTCAGGTCCTGGCTGCTAACAATCGGCCGGAAAGTATCCGCTTCGGTTATTTGCCTCGTAAATTGCCTTGTAGCAGAATCTCTGCTGCCGTCAGGTACTCCCTGCAGGTCATCAAACAAGCTAACATCAAGGTGCGTAAATCCCCATTTTCTTTTTATCCCGAATGCAGCATTTGCATCCGTCTCCCTGAAGTTAGTGCCATATACTTTGCCGTCAACCGGGTCCTGGTAATCCATCGCCTGCTTATGCGATATCCTGCCGAGCCAGTAAAAACCATTTTGGTTACCCGACATCATTCCGGAGCCGCCAATAAGGTTATTATTAGTTTGGTATTCACTGCTTATATTGCCGTTAATTTTACCATCAGGCGCAGGCGGGGCAGGGATCAGATTTACAACACCAGCAAGTGCGTCTGAACCGTAAATGAGACTTGCAGGCCCCTTAATCAATTCAATCCGGTCAATACTGTATTCGTCCACCTCAATACCATGTTCATCTCCCCACTGCTGGCCTTCCTGTCTCATACCATCATACAACGTAAGCACCCGGTTGTACCCCAATCCCCTGATGAAAGGTTTTGACACATTTGGCCCTGTAGTCACGGCTGAAACACCCGGTATTTTTGCAATAGCATCAATGATATTCGAGCTGATATTCTCGCTCAGATACTTATTACCAATAGCCACAATCGGCACCGGGCTCCTGTTTATTTCCGTAGCTTTCGACTGCCCGGTAATAACTACTTCCTTGCTTTCAATGGCGCTTTCGTTCAGTATAAAATCCTGAGTATTATCTCCATTGATGGTTAATGTGATAATTGTTTTAGAATAACTGATAAGGCTTGCTACAACTATAAACTTTCCTTTGGGTAAATTTTTGATAATATAGCTTCCGTTGCTATCAGTTACAGTCCCAACCTTCAAGTCTGGAAATTCAACAACCGCACCTTGCAAGGCAATCCCCTTGCTGTCTTTAACAGTACCTTTCAGTGAATTATTGGAAGCGGCTACTGAATTTGCTGCATTACTTAATAAAATAGTGAAAATAAAAAGCGGAATATATTTATACATGACCTGGTTTTTGAGATTAGAAAATGATGATGATACCCGCAATGTTCATAACACTGCTGTGAATTTCAAACACATCCCCGGTTGAATTATTAAGACAATGAATTACTCAGAAAAAGTAACCGTGATAAATAAACAGATTAGCAAGTAACAGGAGGCCCTCTTAATGAAAGTACTCTTTGAGCGGTTGTATAATAGCATTGATAGCATGGCAGAATATAATTAGTATAAAAGGGTATCTCTTTAAATGAAAGGAATTGTTTTTCAGCAGAGATGTAAGGGGCAAACCCAAATGCTAAAAAAGAGCAATGGATATGTTTATTACTTATGACAAATTCACCCTTTTTATAAACAGGATCAACAGTGTCGGTATGATGATAAAGCAATTCATGCAGATATTCCTTAGGCGCTACTCCAAGCAGGAATACAGCCAGCATCAGATAACTTACAATTTTTACAATTTGCTTTTTCAGAAAATAACTTTCATACAAAAATATTATAATTTTTCACTAACTACAAAAAAAATCAGGCCCCGCTGCAATTTTCACATAAACCATATATCAGTGTATGCAGCCCCATTGCTTTAAACCCTTGCGGCATTTTCAAATGTGGTACCTGCACTTTTTCCAGGCAAAACATTTTATGACATGCTTTGCAGTTAAAATGTACATGATCATCCGTATGATGTCCGTCCGGGCATGTGCTCTTACATATCGCAAACCTTGTCACCCCGTCTATGTCCATGATCTTATGTACAATACCCGCATCTTCAAAATCTTTTAAAATACGGTATAGAGTTACTCTATCCATTTTACTAAAAAGAGATTCCAGGTCCGAATGTGAGTATGCCAGATGGCTGCTGTCCAATACTTTAATGACATTTAGCCTGGATGGTGTAACCTTTAATCCCTTTTCCCTTAATTGGAGCATGTAATCCATTACCACTTTTTGAAACAACAAAGATAATGCAAATGCAACAATGTTGCGTTTGTTAATTTTCCTTACATTTGCACCATAATTGTCCCTGGATAAGGCCAAATCTTTTACTTCAATTAATGAACCAAAACAGAATTTCCACAAAATCAGACAAGGCAGGAATCGCCAGCGCGGTGTTATGCATGATACATTGTTTAGTGATACCTGTTCTCTTTTTATTGAAATTCTCGTTTACTGATAATACAATTCTGCAATTGCCATTATGGTGGGAAAAAATAGACTATATTTTTTTAGCAATTAGCTTTATTGCTGTTTATCATTCTGCCGGTCATACAAGATTCAAAGAAATAAAAATAGGGTTATGGCTGTTCTGGGGCATTCTGGCCACCGCAATTGTTTTTTCTGCAACACTTCACTGGATGGCTTATATTGCTTCTGCCGGTTTGATCGTAACTCATTTTGTGAATATCATGCGTATCAGGAAATTTGGATCTTATGTTTAAAATGACTGCGAATTGGTTGTTTCCATAATTAACTGTGGTACGACCAACAATTCATCTACTTTTGTAAAATAAAAATTAAAATTATGGGTTTTACTATTATAGGGATCATCTTATTGATCGCAGGTTATGTAGTTTCAAAGATCAACGATAAGATACAGATCTTTGGCAAGCCGTTAATGGGCATTGGCGGGATACTCGTATTGGCCGGCATTCTCTTTGCTTCAATTGTGCAGATAGACGCCGGGCATGTAGGCGTTAAAAAACTTTATGGACAGGTGCAGCCTGATGTGCTGTATAGCGGGCTGCATATGATAAACCCCCTTGTGGACGTGGAGCCCGTAGAGACCCGTACACAGAACTATACTATGAGCGGCGTACATAATGAAGGCGATAAAGTAGGCGACGACGCTATTCGCGTACTTAGCGCAGATGGCCTTGAAGTAACCATTGACCTTACCGTGCTCTACAGGGTAATACCTGAAAGTGCGCCCAACCTGTTTAAGCAAACTGGCCTTGATTATAAAGACAAAATAGTACGCCCCATTTCCCGTACTAAGATCCGCGATAATGCTGTTTATTACGATGCGGTTTCCCTGTACTCTACCAAGCGCGATGAATTCCAGGCAAGGATTTATAAAACCATAGAAGATGAATTCAATAAGCGCGGGCTGCTGCTTGAAAATCTGTTGATACGGAATATTGCATTGCCGACTTCTGTAAAAAACGCAATAGAATCTAAGATAAATGCGGAACAGGAAGCTCAGAAAATGCAGTTCGTATTGCAGAAAGAACGCCAGGAGGCAGATCGTAAAAGAGTAGAAGCGCAAGGTATCGCAGACTACCAGCGCATCATCAGTGAAAGCCTTACAGACAAGCAATTACAGTATGAGCAAATAAAAACCATGAAGGAACTTGCCGCCTCCACCAATGCCAAAATAATTATCATGGGCAAGGGTAATGCCCCAATGATCCTGGACACTAAGAATTAAGACCTGGCTTTTCCATTTCCAGCTTTAGCTTTTCAGGTATAGGCCGGCAATGGCAATGTTTAGAATGTCCGGTGTGCCATTCTATACGATCTGCTATCGTTGCATTCTTAGGCATTTTGTGTTGCTCATGCCATGTTTTGTTTATATTATTTATAGTCTTATTCATAAGTCAATATAAATTTCAGATATTGTTTACTAATTTGCATTTTATGACAAAAATCAATATAAAAAGTATCGTAAAAAAAGTACTGATTGGGTTATTAGTCGCCCTGGTAATCATACAATTTTTCCATCCTGCAAAGAACATGAATACTACAGTTTCAGAAAAAGACATTACGCGTATGTACATTGTACCGGATAGTGTAGAACAGATACTTAAGAAAGCATGTTACGATTGCCATAGCAATAATACCAGGTATCCCTGGTATTTCAATATTCAACCTGTTGCATGGTGGATGGATGACCATATCGGCGAAGCTAAAAAAGAATTGAACTTTTCAGAATTTGGTAATCGCCCTTTGGTAAAACAGGCAAAAAAATTAAAGAAGGCTGCTAACGAAGTTAAGGAAGGCGGGATGCCATTGGATAGTTATACCTGGATACACAAAGATGCAGTATTGACAGAAAGTGAAAAAAACATTTTAATTGATTGGGCTAATGGCCTGTCTCAGCAAATAACAGCAAAAGCCCCGGAAGTAAAATAGAGCTGATTAAATTTCAGGAAAATATTCCAATATTTTCTATAAATTATTTTGGTACGATTTTTATGTTGCGTAATAAACAAACATACAAACCATGAAACATGCAAAAAAAGTATTATTAACAGCAATTACTACGATGCTGATTTTTTCAGCAATTATTTATAGTTCATGTCATAAAGATCCATGTAGTGGTGTTAACTGTTTAAATGGCGGATCCTGTTCAAATGGTAATTGCTTATGCCCAAGTGGGTTTAACGGCAATCGCTGTCAATATACATCTATTGTTTATTACAACAACACATATACGCCTATGTATATCACTATAAATGGATCAAGCGCAACAATACCTGTAGGCGGTTCAGTTGAATATGATGGACTCCCGGGAAATCATGCTGATGGTACTGCTTATACATCTGGCCAGACAAATTCAGGTTCCCAAATAGGCGTACAGATTTCCTGGGATTTGGTGGATAATTTCCCTTCCATTGGCCCGCTTGAAGTAGATATAAATGTATCTTCTGACTATTTCTTTTTAAGAATAATAAATTATAGCCCCTATAATATCAGCCAGGAATATGTAAATAGCGGACTTGCTTCTCAAACGCTGGATAACATATTTATCCCTAATGATAGAAATTACTATGATATGGGATATTATAAAGCATGGACTAATTCAAATGTGTATCTATATACCGCTTCCGGATCAATTAAATGGCTTAGCGATCCTATCCCTCTTGATTTTACCGTAAATCAACATTATTTGTTTGCTGCCTATTAAACGAAAAAATAACAAAATAAAAGAGGTTGCCACAAATTTCTCATGGCAACCTCTTTTTTAATTCTTTTCTTACTGGCTCACCGCTGGTGCGTTAACTGTATTTATTGCAGCCATTGCTTCATTATAGTTTTTCCAGTTTGTTTTTGGATTAGCTTGCTTTTGAGAAGCGGAAATAATTACTGTCCTGAAAATTTGGGTACCGGGATTTGCAGGCGTTGAATTGTCCGAATTAAGAACATAAATTGTCAAAGTGTTATCAGTAAAATCAAAAGCTGTCTGTGTAATCCCAACCGTATAAGGTAAGTTTGTCCATACATTAGTTGCATAGCTTATAAATACTTCTACAATGCCTTTGTCAACAATTGAAGGCGTAATAGCCGGGACATTGAAAGACACAGAATAATAATGATTTGCAGCACTCCAGGTCCAGTCGGCTGCATAAACAGTAAATGGATTTGAACCATTAACATTGGCATTCCCATCAACTCCGTTTTGACCTGCAGGACCTGCGGGTCCCTGGGGACCGGTTTTTTTACAACCATTAAAAATCAAAAGGCTACCGGCAAGCAATAGCAAAATTACTTTCTTCATGTTTTGTGAGTTTTATTCGTTCTGGTCCAAAAACGATTGTTTATGATAAATGAAAGGCGTGAAACCATAGCCTATACGCTAACGCCCATTTTCTTAAGTCAAATTTAATGCCAATCTGATAACCTGCAGTTGATAATTATCAATTAGCAGAACTTTAAGGCTAAATTAACCTTTTGCAGATTGGCTTTTTCTTTTAGCAAGAACAGAAGGGCTGTAAAACCTGTCCAGCAATCTGTTTTCTTTAGCGGCTGTAATTATTTCTTCTATCCGTTTCGCCCGTGATTCTTCCCGTTTTACATTATTGATATAGTATAACATCATTTTCCGGCTGGTGTTACTTAAAGTATCATAATACTTTTTAGCGCTCTTATTTACATCAAATGCCTTTTGTAAATCGGGGGGGGATTGTGAAAGCTTCGATATGATCTAATTTATTCCATGTCTCATGTTTTTTTGCCAGTTCAATCTTCTTCATTCCTGCATCTGTCATCAACCCTAGCTGTATAAGTTTTTCCACACGTTCCTTATTCAGTTTCGACCACCCGCTTTTTTCCTTACGGGGCGTAAAAAGCTGCATATAACTATCAGCATCTATTGGATTCATCGTACTGTCTATCCATCCGAAACAGAGCGCTTCCTCTACCGCATCCGCATAAGCAACGCGCGATTTACCACTGTCTTTCTTATAATAAATAAGCCAGATCCCGGGAGAAGCATTGTGGTTCTTTTCCAGCCAATTGCGCCATGCCTTGCGGTCTTTTGAATAGAAAGTAGTTGTTTTATCAATTCCCTTTGCCATTCAGCTTAAACATTTGACTCAATTTAAACACTTTTTGGTTTTCACTTTTGACTTTTGACTTTTGACTTTTGACTTATAATCTACCTGAATCTCGGATGGTATTTCTCCAAGGTCTGCCTCAGATACCCCCTGTCCAGGTGAGTATAAATTTCTGTAGTAGTAATACTTTTATGCCCCATCATTTCCTGTACTGCCCGCAAGTCGGCTCCACCCTCTACAAGGTGGGTTGCAAAAGAATGCCGCAAGGTATGCGGATGGATATTTTGCTGTAAACCAATTTTTAATCCTAAATCCTGCAATATTAAAAAAACCATTACCCGCGTTAGCCCTGCCCCCCGGCGGTTGAGAAACAATATATCTTCACTACCCTTCTTTATTACCGGCATTTGGGTACGCACATAGTCTTTATAGAGTTTAATGTATTTTATGGCTGTCTCCCCTATCGGCACAAGACGTTCCTTGTTACCTTTTCCCAGCACTTTCACAAACCCGACATCAAGGTAGAGGTTCGACAATCGAAGCCCTATTAATTCACTTACCCGCAAGCCGCAGCTATACATGGTTTCCAGCATTGCATGGTTTCGCTGGCCTTCAGGCGTGCTATGGTCAATAGCAGCAAATAATCTGTCTATATCCGCAAGGCTCAATACATGCGGCAGCTTCCGCTTCAGCTTCGGTGCTTCCAGCAATTCAGTCGGGTCTTTTTTTATTACCTCTTCCAGCAACAGGTACCGGAAAAACGACTTTACCCCGCTTAGCACCCGCCCCTGGGTAGATGCCGATAATTCCAGCTCATTGATAAGTATCAGTAAAGACTGTATATGCTCCAGCTCTAACCGCTCTACCCCTACCCCATGATAGGCGTCCTGCACATGGTCGCGCAGCATTGCAACATCATGCAGGTAAGCCTCCACCGTATTATCCGACATAGACCGCTCTAACTGTAAATATGCCTTAAAACCTTTAATGTATGATTCCCACATTGTGAATAATGGCTCAATTGCCCATTGGCTTAATTGCTCAATAGTTCAATAGCTTTACAAATTTAGAGATAATACGGAAAAGCACTGTAGTACAATAATAGTAAAAGCTGGCATTTTAAATACGCAGGCACACAAATAAATCCCGGCATTTCTGCCGGGACCCTGTTTTCACACTAAAAGGAAAATTAGTTTACTGCAATTAGTTTATGAGCGCTTTTTATTGCTTTTTCATTTTTAGGAAGCGTTAATTTCAAAATTCCTCCATCATAAGTAGCATTTATTTTATCCTGCTCTACTTCTTCCGGAAGTGTAAATGAGCGGGAGAAAGTTGAATAATTATATTCCCTCCGGGTATAATTTTCTTCCTGCTCTTCTTTATTCTCTTCCTTCTTTCCGCTTATGGTAAGTATTTTACCATCAATGTCAATTTTAAAATCTTTTTTATGCAACCCGGGAGCAACTACTTCCAGGTAATAAACGCCCCTATCTTCTGAAATATTAACCCTTGGCAAAGTCAATGCTTTTCCGGAAAAGCCATCCTGAAGCAATTCATTAAAGGGTTCAAAAAAATCGCTGAACACAGAATTCAGCCCGTTTGTTTTTGCTAACGTTATTAGTGACATGGTAACCTCCTTTGTTTATTTGTGACTTATTAATGCTGCAAAGCTATACCAGCCTGATGCCGGCGCTATTGATATCCGTCAATACATGGACTGAGTTTCATCAGTCATTCTGATACATGAAACATTCCATGGATTGACAGGTATCATTCAAACTGGATTCATACGGCAATAATTTTGTGCAATAAAACAGTTTGTAAATGTTATGGTTCCTGATTTTAATATTCATCATTGCTATAATTTTCAGCTACCTGCTATTTGCGCCCTTTTACTTTGAAATAAATAGTATAACAGGATTATGTGGCATACGGTTTCATCATTTAGCAAGTGCAGGATTGATTTTTACTGATGATTCTTTGAAAATTGATATACGGATAGCTGGATGGAACAAACAAACTTATTGGCCGGCTATTACTGAAGGTAAAAAAGAAAAACCCGTTATAATTAAAAAGAAAAAGAAACCGTTGAAAATTTCTTTTAGCATGGTTAAGGCAATATTAAATAGTTTCAAAGTGAATAAATGTTACCTCACTATTGATTCTGGAAACATGCAATTGAACGGAATTCTATATCCTTTCTTTTACTGGATAAGTAAACGCACTCATAAAACTATTGAAATAAATTTTTTGGACAAAAACGAAATCATACTTGAAATAGAAAACAATTTCGCCAGGATATTAAAGGCTTTCATTTTTCATCAATTCATCTATAAAAACAAAAATCATGGACAACTTAAATGAAATGCTCGGTAAACTGACCGAGTTTCTGAAATCAGAAGTAAAGACCGAAACAATAATTGGTCAGCAGTTCCAATTGGGCGCATTTACCTGTGTGCCTGTAATGGCAGTAGGAATAGGATTTGGCAGTGGTGGCGGTGAAGGAAAAGGCAATTCCAAAGCAATGGGCGAAGGCGAAGGACATGGCGCAGGAGGCGGAGCAGGATTAGGCATGGGGCCTGTTGGGTTTCTTGTCACCAACGGAAACGAAATTCAATTTATCTCCACACGCACATCCAAAGGCCTTAGCTCACTTTTTGAAAAAGCGCCTGACATCATGGAAAAGTTTTTTGAAAAGAACAATAAGAAAGAAACTGCAAAATCCTGAAAAAAAGAAATTGCATATCAATTTTGTAAACCTTGCGGGATTTATCCGCAAGGTTTACATATTGCAGTACTAAAAGTTAAAAATCCGAATGATAATATTAAGTAGGGTCTGCTGAGAAATTAATGGTGGCTGGTATAAAACCCTGAATGGGTTTAATCTGAATAGCCAGGGGTGGTAACCCCTGGAATAATAATGGTGAATGCCAGTCGAGTAGGCAAGCGGAATTTCACCCCAAGCCTCTCACGGAACCGTACTTGATACTCTCGCATCATACGGCTCTTCCAGACTTCACAGCCTCTTTTAGAATAATCTGCCGTATTGATTGTCGCGCCAATCTTTACCAA
>CAISOH010000154.1 GCA_903887005.1 uncultured Bacteroidota bacterium
AAACCAATAAAAAAATAAAATATATTTTTCCTCTGTTTTTTAAAATCAGAAAAAGAATGAAGAAAATAATAAAAAATAATAAAAATTGCAGGCTTGAAAAAATCATTGAGGCATGTATTTTTCAGATAAATTAATTTTATTATCAGCAGAAAGAATTGGTAGTAATTCTTCGTCGAGAACATGTGCCAATACTTTGTTGCCATATTCATTAAGGTGACCATATCCTAACTTAGAATTAAAAAAGCCTTGTATTGGATATCCCGTTGTATCAGAAAGTTGTTTGTATTTAGATAAATCCAAATAAGTAGCGTTATTTTTTCTACATACCTCTTTATAAAAATCAACCAATTCTATGTCATTCTCCTGCGGAAACGTAAATAGAATAAGTTTAGCATGTTTTATTTGTATTTGATGGCTTAATATGGAAATCAGATATGCAAAATACTCCTTGTTCTCAGTCGTTAACTTATTTTTAGAAGCTGACTGCATATCAAGATCATTCTGAGCTTCGTTATTCTTTTTATATAGGAAATGTTTTATTTTTAGCCTAGAAATAAATCTGCTAAATATATACATTCGTGTCATCAATAGATTCCATGTAATTGATTTTTCTCGGAATTTTTGATTAAATATTGTTAGGAAGGTTTTCTTTTTCAAAATATCAGGATCATTTACTATAGAATCATCATGAACAATAACATTGCTGCCGGAAATATGGATATTAAATATATTGCTCTTGCTTATCTGAATAAAAATATAGTCATAATCTATATCATAGATGACTTTTTTTGAACTCGCAAGATTATCTAATAACCCAGCTCCACTTTTCGCCAGGTTCCAGATTTCAACTTTTCTTTTTAGCTGCATTTGTAAGGTGTCTTCCAATATGTTTTCATAGGTCTTATTGGTAGGCATCTGAATTGCCTCGGAAAATGAATTTCCGAACAGTAATATCCTAAGAGTATTTTCTTCAAGAAAATGAGAATATTCTCTGTCAGGAAACCCAAGTTTATTTACTTCCCTTACAGAATAACCTTCGTTTATACATACAATTTTTGAACCGGGAATAAAATGATAATTGTCAATTAAAGTATTACTTTCTGTAGTAGAACTCAAACTGAAGGAAAATAAAATAATTTCACATGCGGAAAATGAAATAATGAAAACTATAATGGAAATTAAATATTTTTTGCAAATATTCATGCGGTAATTAACATTTATTTATTTAAAAAAGGCGAAAGTTAAAAATAAAATGGCAAACCCGTTGTGCGATTGAACCTTTTTTTTAAGGTATTAGTGATGTCGCATAACGCAAAAATGACATTAAACTTTATTACAGCTGAATATTTATGCAGGATTTTGAATAAAAACGTCTGGCACTTATCAAGGTGGGCGTTTTTAGTAAAATGTGCAATAATGAATTGGTATCAATTGCAAATTTAGTTCCGGCACCCGATTAATGAATATTTAATTTAATGTCATTTAAAGCCTTTTTAATTAACATCATTGTAATTCGCATTTTCAATCTATTAATATCATGAAGAATTTACCCAACTTTTTCAAAATCTACTGCAATTTTCATAGAAAAGCAGAAAAATCCATAACAATTAATAATTAAATAAATTCATAAAATGATGCTTTTTTGAAATAATTGCCCCTGTAATGGTGATTCAATGCTAGTAAATGGGCTTTATTTCCAAAAATCTTATCCAAAATGGTAGTAAAAAGTAGTTTTTGAACCAACAAAAAAGCTCTGAAATCATCCAAAACCTCACTTAAAAATTAAACCGGATATTAATCCAAATTAAACCCTCAAGGGCTAAAATCGTCAGGAAAATTTATCAATATTAATAAAAATACTTAACTATGTTAGAGAATATTTATTTCAAAAGTTCTTATTACTTGAAAACCTTTATCTGCTAACCTGCATTATTCATAAACACATATTCCGGCAATACATTTCAAATTTTCTGGTTGGTACAGGTGAATTTTGTTAGCGATATTTTTTTTGCTTGTCAAAAAAATGGTCTTTCTTTAGACAGCAGTTTCAAACATGTTGA